>JAIOPW010000440.1 GCA_021413665.1 Rhodocyclales bacterium
TGATGCCGATCGTGGACAAGCCGCTGATCCAGTATGCGGTGGAAGAGGCGGTCGCCGCCGGCATCACCGACATGATCTTCGTCACCGGTCGCTCCAAGCGCGCCATCGAGGATCATTTCGACAAGGCCTACGAACTCGAAAGCGAACTGGAGCAGCGCGGCAAGACCGAGCTGCTGGAGTTCGTGCGCAACATGATCCCGAAGAACATCAACTGCATCTACATCCGCCAGCCCGAAGCCCTGGGTCTCGGCCATGCGGTGCTCTGCGCCTACCCGGCGGTGGGCGACGAGCCCTTCGCCGTGCTGCTGGCCGACGACCTGCTCGACGGCGAGCCACCGGTCATGAAGCAGATGGTGGATGTCTATGACTATTACCGCAGCTCGGTGATCGGCGTGCAGGAGGTGGCGCGCGAAGATACGCGCAGCTACGGCATCGTGGACAGCAAGCCGATGACCGATGCGCTGGAGCAGATCCTGCGCATCGTCGAGAAGCCCAAACCCGAGGATGCGCCGTCGACGCTGGCCGTGGTCGGGCGCTACGTGCTGACGCCGCGCATCTTTCATCACTTGCGCCAGATCGGCAAGGGCTCGGGCGGCGAGATCCAGCTCACCGACGGCATCGCGTCGCTGCTCGCCGAAGAGCAGGTGCTGGCCTATCGCTACAAGGGCACGCGTTATGACTGCGGCTCGAAACTCGGCTACCTGGAGGCGACGGTGGCTTTCGGCCTTCGCCACCCGGAGGTGGGCCAGGACTTTGCTGCCGCGCTGAAGCGACTGAAATGAGTCCGCAGGAAGCGCGCAGGATTCTCGACGAGGCCGATCTGATCTGCCCGGCCGAAGAGTCGGCGCTGGCGGTACGGCGCGTGGCGGACGAGATCGCCGCACGCCTGGCCGCCGCCAATCCGCTGGTGTTGGCGGTGATGGGCGGCGCTGTGGTATTCACCGGACAGCTTCTGCCGCAGTTGTGCTTTCCGCTGGATTTCGACTACCTGCATGTGACGCGCTACGGCGACGTCACCCGCGGCGGGCAATTGCAGTGGATCGTCGAGCCGCGCTCCGCCGTCGCGGGGCGTACCGTTCTGGTGCTGGATGACATCCTCGACGAGGGTGTGACCCTCGCCGCGATCTCGCAGCGCTTGCTGGAACAGGGCGCCAGCGAAGTGCTTTGCGCCGTGTTCGCCGACAAGAACCTCGGTCGGGCCAAGCCCATCGCCGCCGATTTTGTCGGCGTCCATCTGCCGAACCGCTATGTCTTTGGTTATGGGATGGACGTCAAGGGCGCCTGGCGAAATCTGCCGGCGGTCTATGCGGTAAAGGGGCTCTGAAAAGAGGGCGGCAAAAAAATCGGTGTCAAGGCTTGCAGGGCTTGCATCTTCGACGGATTTAGTGGAACAATACGATTTTCTAAACCAAAGGGGAACTGGATGAACAAGAGTGAACTGATCGAAGCAGTAGCCGAGCGTGCCGAGCTTTCCAAGGCAGCGGTTAACAAGGCCATCGATGCGCTGACCGAAGTTATCACCTCCGTGATTTCCAAGGGCAATCCGGTTGCGCTGATCGGCTTCGGCACCTTCAAGTCCGTGATGCGCTCCGCGCGCACCGGCAAGAACCCGAAGACGGGCGCCGTTCTGAAGATCGCCGCCAAGGCAGTGCCGAAGTTTTCCGCCGGTGCCGGCCTGAAAGCCGCGGTGGCAGGCAAGAAGCCCGTTGCCAAGAAGCCCGCTGCCGCAAAGAAGCCGGCCGCTGCGAAGAAGCCCGCTGCAAAGAAGCCCGCCGCCAAGAAGAAGTAAGCCGGGCGCTTCGTGTCCCCCAGGGGACATGACAAGGGCAACCCTCGGGTTGCCCTTTTCGTTTGGTGCGCCCCGCGGACGGGATTCAGTCGAGCACGTGCGACACCAGTCCGTCCGCAAGCTTGGGCTCGAACCAGGTCGACTTCGGCGGCATGACGTTGTTGCTGTCGGCCACCGCCATGAGCTGGTCCATGCGCGTCGGATGCAGGGCGAACGCCACCGCCATCTCGCCCGAGTCGACGCGCTTTTCCAGTTCCGCCAGGCCGCGAATGCCGCCGACGAAATCAATGCGCTTGTCACGGCGCAGGTCGGTGATGCCCAGCAGCGGCGCCAGCAGGTGGTTCGAGAGCAGCGACACGTCGAGGCTTTCGACCGGATCGGCCGGGATGCATTCGGGCTTGATGGTCAGCTTGCGCCAGCGGCCGGCAAGGTACATGCCGAATTCGCCGGGCCGCGCCGGATGCACGCGTTGCGCGCTGTCCTCGACCGTGAAGGCCTTGGTGAGCCGTGCCACCAGCGCCGACTCCTGAAGTCCGTTGAGGTCCTTGACCACGC
This sequence comes from Rhodocyclales bacterium, assembly GCA_021413665.1. Lineage (GTDB taxonomy): Bacteria > Pseudomonadota > Gammaproteobacteria > Burkholderiales > Rhodocyclaceae > Sulfuritalea. The sequence continues at coordinate 2,345 of JAIOPW010000440.1, forward strand.
GGTTGTAGTCGAGGATTTTCATCTGGTGGTGGGGGAAGATCACGGCGAGGAAGGAGTCGGCGGCCGACTCGCCGCCATGCTCGTGGCGCGCGGCGGCAACCCGCGACGCGGCGGCGGAACGGTGATGGCCGTCGGCGATGTAGAGCGCGTCCATGGCATCGAAGCTGGCGGTGATCGCGGCGATCCCGGCTTCGTCGCGCAGCACCCATATCTGGTGGCGAATGCCGTCGTCGGCGGTGACATCGGAGTCGGGGACTCCCTGTGCGATGGCCGCGATCATGGCATCGGCGCTGGTCGATGCGGGATAGGCGAGCAGCACCGGGCCGGTCTGGGCGTTGAGCGCTTCGATCTGACGCACGCGGTCGTCTTCCTTGTCGGGGCGCGTGAATTCGTGCTTGCGGATGCGGTTGCTGTCGTAGTCGGCGACGCTCGCCGCAGCGACGATGCCGGTCTGCACATGCTCGCCCATGGTCAGCCGATAGGCGTAGTAGCAGGGGGCGTCATCGCGCAGCAGGACGCCGGCGGCAAGCATTCGCGCCATGTTCTCCGCGGCCTTGGCATACACCGCCGGCGAATAGGGATCGATGTCTTGCGGCAGGTCGATTTCCGGCTTGGAAATGTGCAGGAAGGACCAGGGCTTGCCGGCCGCGCGGGTTCGCGCTTCATCGCTGGAAAGCACGTCGTAGGGCGGGGCGGCGATGGCGCCGGCCTGGCCGGTGGCCGGGCGCAAGCCGCGAAAAGGTCGGATCAGGCTCATGGATATTCTCAGGCGGGGTGGGGGTGGGCGAGTGCGCCGCGCAGGGTGGCGTCGGCGTCGCGGATCATTTTCTCGGTGGTCGGCCAGTCAACGCAGGCGTCGGTGACCGAGCAGCCATATTTCAATTGCGACAGGTCGGCGGGAATCGGTTGGTTGCCGGCCTCGATGAAGCTTTCGATCATGAGGCCAACGATGGAACGATGGCCCGACAGGCGTTGGGCGCAGATCTGGTTGATGCAGTCGTGCATCACCAGCGGCTGCAGCTCGGGTTTCTTGTAGCTGTTGGCGTGGGAGCAATCGACCACGATGTTGTGCGGCAGCTTCGCCTTGGCCAGCGCCGCCTCGGCCAGCGAGACGCTGACCGTGTCGTAGTTCGGCCGGCCACCGCCGCCGCGCAGCACCAGGTGGCCGTAGCGGTTGCCGGCGGTGCGCACGACGCAGGAACGGCCCTGCATGTTGATGCCGAGGAAGCTGTGCGGGCTGCCCGCGGAAATGATGGCGTTGACCGCCGCATCGAGCGAACCGTCGGTGCCGTTCTTGAAGCCGACCGGGGTGGACAGGCCCGAGGACATCTCGCGGTGGGTTTGCGATTCGGAGGTGCGCGCGCCGATCGCGGCCCAGGCGATGAGGTCGCCGAGGTACTGCGGGCCGATCGGATCGAGCGCCTCGGTGCCGGCGGGCAGTCCGATTTCATTCACGGCGAGCAGGAATTCGCGCGCCTTCTGCACGCCTTCCTCGATGTGGAAGGAATCGTCCATGTAGGGGTCGTTGATGTAGCCCTTCCAGCCGGTCGCGGTGCGCGGCTT
>JAIOPW010000475.1 GCA_021413665.1 Rhodocyclales bacterium
GTTGAGCCAGGTACGGCGCTTCAGCCACACCGTATAGACGATGGCGTAGAAGAAGGCGCCAAGGAAGGTGAATAGCGCCGACCAGGCATTCAGGGCGATCCAGGCGGCGGCGACCGACAGCGCCATCAGGCCGAAGATCACCACCAGCCATGCCGGTCCGTGCTTGACTTCGCCAGTGGCGAAGGGCCTGTTCTTCGTGCGCGACATCAGCGGGTCGGTGTCGTGCTCGTAATACTGGTTGAAGGCACCTGCGCTGGCCGACGAGATCAATACCGCCAGGGTCAGGGTTACCAGTTGCGCAATGCTCAGGCTGGGGCCGGAACTTACCGCAAGTCCGGCCAGAGCGGTGAAGGTGATGACGACGCCGATGCGCAGCTTGAACACTCCAGCGATGGTGCGCACGGAAAGGCCGGGTGATTTCTTGATGGGCAGGGTCGATTCCATGGGTATGTAAGTGGGGGGGAGCGTTATTGTCTCTGTCGTAACCTGCTTGAATCGGGCCTGTTGCAAAGCCCGATTCAGGCAGATTCCCCGCACCGAAGTGCGGGGAAGCCTTGTTTCTGAATCAGCCTGTGACCAGCGTGTCTATCAACTGAGGCCCCAGACTTCGGACAGGTACTTCCAGTTCACGAAGTAGTAGAGCACGAAGCAGGTCAGCAGCGTGATGGCGAGTACCACCGTGCCCGGCACGCTGACATGCTCTTCGCTGCCGGTGCCGGATGCGGAGGCGGCAACGCTCTGATCCGGAATCGGCACCGTCTTGTCGGAGGTTACGCCGCCGTCAAGCTTCTTGCCGAACAGCAGGGACAGAACCACCAGACCGATCCACAAGCCGCCGCCGATGACCGCGATCACGCCGAAGATGCCGGTGAGACCCATCATCAGGTAGGCTGAACCCGGCCACTCATACTGGAACGGAGCGCCCGAGAAGGCCATGTCCCAGTGACGGCGGGAAACGCCGAGGGTACCGGCACCCATCATCACCATCGACAGCACGATCATGCTCAGGCCGTACAGGTAGGGCTGGATCTGGCACAGCTTGGGGAACAGCATTTCACGCCTGAACAGCGTCGGCACCAGCAGATAGGTGATCGACATGAAGGCCAGTGTGGTACCGACGACGACCGTGGCGTGGAAATGACCCGGCACGTAGAAGGTGTTGTGCATCAGCATGTTGATCTGCTCGGTGCCCAGCACGACGCC
>JAIOPW010000476.1 GCA_021413665.1 Rhodocyclales bacterium
TCCGGTTCCAGCAGGAAGACATTGCGTTCGCCGACGGCAAGGCCGACCAGGCAGCGCTCGAGGGTCGGCGCCAGTTCGCCGCTTCCCATCTGCAAGGTGGCCGGCGTGGTGTCGAAGGTGCTGACCAGTTCGACGTCGTCGCCGGTGGCGACGCGGTAGTGCAGCGTGATCAGGCTGTCGGATTTGATGGTGTCGCTCACTTGGGGCCCATTTCGCACTCTTTCGCATGGCGGAACTGGTGCAGCAGCATCAGCGCCACACCAACGGTAATGGCCGAATCAGCCACGTTGAAGGCCGGGAAGTACCACCCGGCGTAGTGGAACTGGAGAAAATCGGCCACCGCGTCGAAGCGCAGGCGGTCAACCAGGTTTCCCAGGGCGCCGCCGAGGATCAAGGCCAGCGCCGCCGGCAGCAGACGCTCGGTCGCGTGCTGGCGCAGCATGTGCAGCAGCCAGACCGAGATCGACAGCGCGAGCGCAACGAAAAGCCACTTCTGCCAACCGCCGGCATCGGCCAGGAAGCTGAAGGAGGCGCCGGGATTGAACACCAGCACGAGGTTGAAGAAGGGCGTGACGGTCCTGCTCTCCATCAGGCGAAAACTGTCGAGCACCCACTGCTTGCTCACCTGGTCGAGCACCAGGACCAGGGCGGCCAGCATCAGCCAGCGGGGCAGGCCTCGATTCACCTCAGGCGAACTCGCGCGCCTCGCCGGCGCCGTGGAGATTGCTCACGCAGCGACCGCAGAGATCGGGATGCGCGGCATCCGTGCCGACATCGTCGCGCCAGTGCCAGCAGCGACCGCACTTCATATTCGAACTTGCGACAACCTCTATCGACATGGCCGTTCCGTCGGAACACTGCCGTAAGACCGTCTTTGAGCAAAGGAGGACAAATCGCAAGTCGTCGCCCAGGCTCGCCAACACTTCATACTCTGGACCGGATGCCGTAATAGTGACTTCAGCCTGTAGCGAAGATCCGATCTTGCCTTCCGTCCGCAGATCTTCCATAAATTTGCTGGCGCTCGCGCGCACGGCACGGATCGCCTGCCACCGTGCCACCAGCGCCGACTCTTCGGCCTGCGCCGGCAGCGGATGCCAGGTATCGAGCATGACGCTGTCGCCCTGCTTCAGCGTCGCCCAGATTTCCTCGGCGGTGAAGGACAGGATCGGCGCCATCAGCCGCGTCACCGTTTGCAGGATGTGCCACAGGGCGCTTTGCGCCGAGCGGCGGGCGCGCGAGTTCTCCGCGGCGGTGTAGAGCCGGTCCTTGAGGATGTCGAGATGGAAGGCGCCGAGGTCTTCGGAACAGAAGTTCATCAGCGCCTGCACCACCTTGTGGAACTCGAAGCGCTCAAAATCCGCGGCGCACTGCTCCTGCAGGCGGCGCGTCAAGGCCAGCGCGTAGCGGTCGACTTCCAGCCATTCGGCCGGCGGCAACATTTGCGTCGCCGAATCGAAATCCGCCGTGTTGGCCAGCAGGAAGCGCAGCGTATTGCGCAGCCGGCGATAGACCTCGACCACGCGCGGCAGGATGGTCTTCTCGTCGATCGACAGCTCGCCCGAGTAGTCGGTGCTGGCCACCCACAGACGCAGGATTTCGGCGCCCAGCGTGTCAGAGATCTTCTGCGGCGCGACGACGTTGCCCTTCGACTTGGACATCTTCATGCCCTTGCCATCGACCACGAAGCCGTGGGTCAGCAACGCCTTGTAGGGCGCGCGGCCGTCGATGGCGGCGCCGGTGAGCAAACTGGAATGAAACCAGCCGCGATGCTGGTCCGAGCCTTCCAGATAGAGGTCGGCGGGATAGCTGAGATCCGCCGCATGCGAGCCGCGCAGCACGGTGCGGTGCGTGGTGCCGGAATCGAACCAGACGTCGAGCGTATCGCGCATCTTGTCGTACTGGCCGGCTTCTGCGCCCAGCAGTTCGGCGGCGTCGAGCATGAACCATGCGTCGATGCCGCCCTTCTCGATCTTCTGCGCAACGGCTTCAAGCAGTTCCAGCGTGCGCGGATGCGGCTCGCCGCTTTCCTTGTGCAGGAAGAATGGAATCGGCACGCCCCAGTTGCGCTGCCGCGAAACGCACCAGTCGGGCCGGTTGGCGATCATCGCGTGCAGCCGCGCCTTGCCCCAGTCGGGATAGAACGTGGTGGCGTCGACGGCAGCCAGCGCCTTGTCGCGCAGCGTGCCGCCGCCTGTCGCGGGGATGCGGCCCATGCCGACGAACCACTGGGTGGTCGCGCGGTAGATGATCGGCGTTTTGTGTCGCCAGCAGTGCATGTAGCTGTGCACGATCTCGCTGCTGGCAAACAGGCTGCCGACTTCGGCCAGCTTTTCGATAATGACGGCATTGGCCTTCCAGACGAACATGCCGCCGAAGAAGGGCAGGCTGGATGCAAACACGCCGTCGCCCTGCACCGGGGTCAGGATTTCGTCGTTCTGCATGCCGTGCTTCTTGCAGGAATCGTAGTCCTCCAGACCGTAGGCCGGCGCGCTGTGCACGATGCCGGTGCCGGTGTCGAGCGTGACGTAGTCGCCCAGATACACCGGCGAGGCGCGATCGTAGAAGGGATGACGAAACACCACCTGCGCCAGCGCCGCGCCCTGGCAGGCGCCGAGCACCTCGCCTTCGAGGCCGAAGCGCTGCAAGGCCGCAGCGCGCAGCTCGGCGGCAAGGATCAGGCAGCCGCGCGGCGTCTTCACCAGTTCGTAGGTGAAGTCCGGATGCATGTTGAGCGCCTGGTTGGACGGAATGGTCCACGGCGTGGTGGTCCAGATCACCGTCCAGCAATCACCCTCGGGCAATGCCTCAATGCCGAAGGCATGGGCAACGCGGCCGCGTTCGGCGGCGTCGAGCCTGAATCCGACATCGATTGCCGGCGACTTCTTGTCCTGGTATTCGACCTCGGCCTCGGCCAGCGCCGAACCGCAGTCGAAGCACCAGTTGACCGGC
>JAIOPW010000477.1 GCA_021413665.1 Rhodocyclales bacterium
CGATCTTCGCCAGGGCCGGCAACTGGATCGCCAGTTGCAGCCCGCCGCCGATGAAGACCGCCCAGCCCAGGGCCATGATCGGAGGATCGAACCAGGGCGCCGCGAACAGCGCCATGCCGATGAAGGACAGGTTCAGCAACACCGGCGTGAAGGCGGGCAGGGCGAAGCGGCTCCAAGTGTTCAGGATTCCGGCCGCCAGCGCAACCAGCGACATGAAGAGGATGTAGGGAAAGGTGATCCGCGTCAGCTCGACAGTGAGCTGGAACTTTTCGGCATCGGCGGCGAACCCGGGCGCCGTGACGGCGACCAGCAGGGGTGCGGCGGCCATGCCGAGCGCGCTGACAGCGATCAGGATCAGGAACAGCACGCTGGCGACCCGATCCACGAGGCTCTTGGTTTCGCTTTCCCCGCGCCGATTGCGGTATTCGGCCAGGATGGGGACGAAGGCCTGGGAAAATGCTCCCTCGGCAAACAGGCGGCGCAGCAGGTTGGGTAGACGGAAGGCGACGAAGAAGGCGTCGGTCATCATCCCGGCGCCGAAGCTCCTGGCAATGACAAAATCGCGGACGAAACCCATAACGCGTGACAGCAGGGTCATGCCGCTGACGGTAGCCAAGGCGCGGAGCAGATTCATCCACGATATGGTATCCGCGATATGGCTGACAGAAGCCGCTTGCAAAGGGCGTAAGACCCCCTTATAATCGCGCGCTTTCCCCAGATCCACCGGATATCGATATGGCCAATACCGTTCAAGCCCGCAAACGTGCCCGTCAAGCGACCGAGCAGCGCGCTCACAACATGAGCCAGCGCTCCACGCTGCGCACCGCGATCAAGAAGGTGCGTAAGGCAATTGACGCCGGCGACAAGGTCGCGGCGCAGGCTGTGTTCAAGGAATCACAGCCCGTGATCGATTCGATCGCCGACAAGAACATTGTGCACAAGAACCTCGCTGCGCGTCAGAAGAGCCGCCTGTCCGCGGCAATTAAGGCGCTCTAAGCCCCGGCGCAATTCGCCCCGCAAAAAAAGCTGCCTCGAGTCGAGGCAGCTTTTTTTTCGTCCGCCGCGGTCTCGGCGCATACGGGATTCCGTTGTTGCCGGCCCTCGAGTGAGGTTCCCGGCGGACAGAGCCCCGAAGAAAGTCCGGGCAGGGGTGCGCGGGTTCCTGCCGGATACGTCGCCAGGCCTCGCCGTCCATGGATTCGGCTTTTTGGCAAGACCACCATCGGCATACTGTCTTTATAAAAGTCCAGCTAAATTAGAGAAATAGGTTGAATTTGCTGAAATCACTACATATAATCGTCCGACTTGGTTGAAGTGAAAGGGGTTTCATGCAATCCCATCAGTTCATAAAATATGCATTTCGTATTCGCACCCGCCTTGGCGTGATTGTGGACAACCTGATGATTCACGGCCGCGACGAATTCGACGCCCAGCGCAAACTGCGGCAGGTGTATCACGACTGCCAGATCATCGAATGCATATGCCATCGCGGCAGCGTTCGCGTGCCGGTCAACAGCTTCGAGGAAGTCGCAAACCTTATCGTTCGCTGAGGTGCCGCCGCTTCATCCGGCCCGTTTTTTCCTGTTTGTTTCAGAGAAAGCGCGCGGCCTGCAATTCCGCCATCAACGCCAGGTAGTCGTGCGCGCCCCGGCTGCCCGGGTTGTGGGCGAATATGTCGCGACTCAGCGCAGGCGCCTCGGCAAGCGCGACGTTCTCCGAAATCACTGTCTCGCAAAGCTCGGCTCCGAACTGTGCGCTCAGCCTGACCTGGATATCGAAGCTCATCTTGCGTCGCCGGTCGAAGCGCGTCAGCAGGTAGCGGCGTTCTATGCGCCGCTTGAGCACCGGTTCCAGCGCCTTCAGGGTGTGTTCGATCTGCAGGGCGCCGCGCAGCGAGAGGTAATCGGACGACACCGGAACCAGAATCCGGTCCGCGGCGAAGATCGCATTGAGTGAGAGCACGCCGAGGAAGGGGCAGCAGTCGATCAGCGTGGTCGCCTCGCCACCGGCAAGTTCCAGCGCCTGCAAGCCGGCGCTGAGCCGGTTGAGAATTGCCGGGCCCTTGCCGAATATGGAGTCCACCTTGATCAGTTCGGCGTGCGCCGGAATCAGGCGGCCGACGCCATCCCAGATCACGGCCAGTTCCTCCAGCGGCCGGTTGTCCTGATAGAGCGCGAATACGCTGTTGTGGGCTTCGCCCAATGCCTTGCCGTGTATCGCCGTGAGGTGTGCCTGCGGATCGAGGTCGACCATCAGCGTCGGCGCGGAATTCCTGCCCAGTGCGGCGGCGAGATTGAGCGCCGTGGTGGTCTTGCCGACGCCGCCTTTCTGGTTGAACACCGCCATTCTCACTGCCGGTTTCTCCGTTTCCGCACTCTGTACAGGGCCTTGTTTTTCACTTAGTATAGAGGCGTTTTCAAGCACGGCGGCCGCGTTGCTCTTCGGCCGCCGTATGTTTTTGTACGTGGAGCTTTTGGTCGCGGTCGCGCTGCTACAAGGCCGGCGTTGCCCTACACTGAAACTATGTTATCGCGGAGCGCTTTCATGCCGCATTTGATGAATACCTACGGGCGGTTGCCGGTCGCCTTTACCCACGGACAGGGTTGCAGGCTGTTCGATGAACAGGGCAAGTCCTACCTCGACGCCCTGGCGGGAATCGCCGTAAACACGCTGGGTCACAATCACCCCCGCCTGGTCAAGGCGCTGAGCGATCAGGTTGCCCGCCTCATCCATACTTCCAATATCTATCGTATCAGCGAAGCCGAGGCCGCGTCCGATCGCCTTGCCGCGCTGTCGCGTATGGACGAGGTGTTCTTCTGCAACTCCGGCTGTGAGGCCAACGAAGCGGCGATCAAGCTGGCGCGGATGTACGGACACCAGCAGGGCATCGAGCAACCGACCATCATCGTCATGGAGCATGCCTTCCACGGCCGCACCCTGGCGACGCTGTCCGCTACCGGCAACCGCAAGGTGCAGGCGGGCTTCGAGCCGCTGGTCGCGGGCTTCGTACGGGTGCCGTTTGATGACCTTGCTGCCATCGAACAGATTGCCTCGCGCAATCCGAACATTGTCGCGGTGCTGTTCGAACCGATTCAGGGCGAGGGCGGCATCAACCTTGCGCACAATGATTTCATGAGGTCGCTGCGGCAGATCTGCGACCAGAAAAGCTGGCTGTTCATGGTCGATGAGGTGCAATGCGGCATCGGTCGCACCGGGGTCTGGTTCGCCCACCAGCATGCCGGCATCCTTCCGGACGTCATGACTCTGGCGAAAGGCCTTGGTTCCGGCGTGCCGATCGGCGCCTGCCTCGCGGCCGGTCGCGCCGCCGGTGTATTCAAGCCGGGGAATCACGGCTCCACTTTCGGCGGCAATCCGTTGGCCTGCGTCGCCGCGTTGACCACGCTGGACGTCATCGAAGCCGACGGCCTCATGGCGCACGCCCACAAACTGGGCGAAGCGATTCGTGAAGGACTGCGCAGCGGCCTGTCAGGTGTCGCCGGCCTGGTCGAGGTTCGTGGTGACGGCCTGATGATCGGCATCGAGCTGGATCGTCCCTGCGGCGATCTGGTCAAGCGCGGGCTGGACGCCGGCCTGCTGATCAACGTCACTGCCGACAAGGTGGTACGCCTGCTGCCGGCACTGGTCATGACCGATGCCGAAGCAGCGGAACTCGTGGCAGGACTCGTGGTGCTGATCAAAGACTTCCTCGGAGCCTGATCATGGCGTCGCCGCGGCACTTTCTTCAGATCAAGGACCTTACGCGCGAGGAACTCGACTACCTGTTCGAGCGCACACGCATCATCAAGGCACGATTCAAGGCCTACCAGCGCCATTGGCCGCTGCAGGACCGCACACTGGTGATGATCTTCGAGAAGGCGAGCACGCGCACGCGGCTGTCCTTCGAGGCCGGCATGCACCAGCTCGGCGGCTCGGCGATCTACCTCAACACGCGCGACTCGCAGCTCGGCCGCGGCGAGCCGGTGGAAGATGCGGCGCAGGTGATTTCGCGCATGAGCGACGTCGTCATGATCCGCACCTACGAGCAGGAGATCATCGAGCGCTTCGCCAGCCACTCGCGGGTGCCGGTGATCAACGGCCTGACCAACGAATACCATCCTTGCCAGATCCTCGCCGACATCTTCACCTTCATCGAGCATCGCGGCGCGATCCAGGGACGCACCGTGGCCTGGATCGGCGATTCGAACAACGTCTGCAACACATGGCTGCAGGCCGCCGAGATTTTCGACTTCAAGGTCCATGTCTCGACGCCGCCCGGTTACGAAGTCGAGCCCGAGCGCGCCGGCCTGCACGGCACCTCGCATTTCCGCGAATTCGCGGATCCGATGGATGCGACGCGCGATGCCGACCTGGTGACCACCGACGTGTGGACCTCGATGGGCTTTGAAGCCGAGAACGAGGAGCGCATGCGCGACTTCGCCGATTGGCAGGTCGATGCCGACATGATGCGCGTCGCGCGTCCAGAGGCCGTGTTCATGCACTGCCTGCCGGCGCATCGCGGCGAGGAAGTGTCGGCCGAAGTGATCGACGGCGCGCAAAGCGTGGTCTGGGATGAGGCGGAAAACAGATTGCACGTGCAGAAGGCTTTGATGGAATTCCTGCTCCTGGGCAGGGTGAATGACTAAGGGAAGAATGATGAAAGCGGCAACGAAAGCGGACAAAGCGGAAAGCAACAAGGTCGTCCTCGCCTATTCGGGTGGTCTCGATACCTCGGTGATCCTCAAGTGGCTGCAGGACACCTACCACTGCGAGGTGGTGACCTTCACCGCCGACCTCGGGCAGGGCGAGGAACTCGAGCCGGCGCGCGCCAAGGCGCTGCAGATGGGCATCAAGCCGAAGAACATCTTCATCGACGACCTGCGCGAAGAATTCGTGCGCGACTTCGTCTTCCCGATGTTCCGCTGCAACACCGTGTACGAGGGCGAATACCTGCTTGGCACTTCGATTGCGCGGCCGCTGATCGCCAAGCGCCTGGTCGAGATCGCGAAGAAGACCGGCGCCAATTCGATTTCCCACGGCGCCACCGGCAAGGGTAACGACCAGGTCCGCTTCGAACTCGGTGCCTATGCCTTGATGCCCAACGTCAAGGTCATCGCGCCCTGGCGCGAATGGGACCTGCTCTCGCGCGAGAAGCTGATGGCCTATGCCGAGAAGAACGGCATCCCGGTCGAAATGAAGCACAAGAAGGGCGGCTCCCCGTATTCGATGGATGCCAACCTGCTGCACATTTCCTACGAAGGCCGTCACCTCGAGGATCCCGCGGCCGAGGCCGAGGAATCCATGTGGCGCTGGACCGTATCGCCGGAAAAGGCGCCGGACAAAGTCGAATACATCGACATCGAGTTCAAGCTGGGCGACCCGGTCTCCGTCAACGGCAAGAAGATGAAGCCCCATGTCCTGCTGGCCACGCTCAACCAGCTCGGCGGCAAGCACGGCATCGGCCGCCTCGACCTGGTCGAGAACCGCTACGTCGGCATGAAGTCGCGTGGCTGCTACGAAACCCCCGGCGGCAGCATCCTGCTCAAGGCGCACCGCGCAATCGAGTCGGTCTGCCTCGACCGCGAAGTCGCTCACCTGAAGGACGACCTGATGCCGCGCTACGCCAGCCTGATCTACAACGGCTACTGGTGGAGCCCGGAGCGCAAGACCCTGCAGGCGCTGATCGACCACACCCAGCACACCGTGAATGGCTGGGTCCGGCTCAAGCTCTACAAGGGCAATGTCATCGTCGTCGGCCGCGATTCGAAGACCGATTCGCTGTTCGACCCGACCATCGCCACCTTCGAGGACGACGCCGGCGCCTATAACCAGAAGGACGCCCACGGTTTCATCCGCCTCAATGCGCTGCGCATGCGCATTGCGGCCAATCGCGCGGAGAGCCGGTCGGGCAAGAAGAAGGGCTGACGGAGCAGACGAGGCAAGCCCCGATGTTCGGCATTTCCGAGGAGCAACTGGCAGAGTTCGGCATGACCTTCGGGTTGGGCGCCTTCATGCTCTACATGCTGTTCATCATCGGCGAGCTTGCCTGGAAGTCGAAGGCGGGCAAGCTGGGCACTTTCGTCCTGTTCTTCGTCCTGGCCTTCGGCATGCTCGGCTTCGTCGCCAAATTCATCATCCAGAAACTTTGGGGAATTTAAATGTCAGCAGTGAAAAACGAGTTCGACAACGTTGCAGTGGTCAAGAAGGCCAATGTCTATTTCGACGGCAAGTGCGTCAGCCATACCGTGCAGTTTGCCGACGGCACGAAGAAGAGTGTCGGCGTCATCCTGCCGGCGACGCTGACTTTCAACACCGGCGTGCCGGAGATCATGGAAACCGTCGCTGGCGCCTGCCGCTACCGCATCAAGGGCGAGGACTGGAAGGGCTGCGGCGTCGGCCAGAGTTTCACCGTGCCGGGCAATTCGAGTTTCGACATCGAAGTCAGTGGCGAGCCCTATCACTACGTTTGCCACTTCGATTGATCAAGGGAGCACGACATGCCTTCTTTTGACATCACCTCCGAAGCCGATCTGGTGGCCCTGAAGAACGCGGTCGACGTCGCCGGGCGCCATATAGGCAACCGCTACGACTTCAAAGGCACCTCGGCGCGCGCCGAGCTGAACGAAAAGGACAAGACCATCACCATCCACGGTGATTCGGAGTTCCAACTCAGCCAGGTCAAGGACATCCTGTTTCCGGAAATGGAAAAGAAGGAACGCGAAAGCACCAAGCGCCTCGATCACGGTCCGGTGCAGACCGTCGGTGGCAACAAGTCCAAGCAGGAACTCAAGATCAAGGTCGGCATCGAGCAGGAGCTGGCCAAGAAGATCGTCAAGATGATCAAGGACAGCAAGCTCAAGGTTCAGGCCAGCATCCAGGGCGATGCCGTGCGCGTCACCGGCGCCAAGCGCGACCTGTTGCAGGAAGCCATCGCGCTGGTGAAGAAGTCGATCACGGATTTCCCGTTGCAGTACGGCAATTTCAGGGATTGACGCGTCGCGGCGCCGTATTGCCGGCGCCGACTTTCACTCCCGCCGCAACCCGGAGGCCCAGCGGCCGTATATCCGGTCCGCCATGGCGCGCATCGCTTGGATCCGGCCGTCCATCCCTTCCTGCATCTGCTCCGGCGTCTGCACCGACGCCGAGGCAGGCGCATTTTCCGCCTCCCATTGCTGGCACCAGGTGCGGATCATGGAATCCGTCATTTCGACGTGGCATTGCATGCCCAGGTGAGGGCCGCGCACGAAGGCCTGGTTGGCGCAATGCGCGCTGCCCAAGAGCCGGCTGGCGCCTTGCGGGATGGAAAAGGTCTCGCCATGCCAGTGGAAGGCCTCGAAGCCCGCGGTGTCGCCCAACCACTCGGTAGCCAACTGCGCTGCGGCAGATGTGGCCTCGACCCGGCCCCAGCCGATTTCCTTGGCCGGGTTTCTCGTCACCGTGCCGCCGAAGGCTTTGGCCATGAGTTGCCCGCCGAGGCAGTGGCCGATGACCGGGATGCCCTTGTGGTCCGCCGCGCGGATCAGGTCGAGCGTCTTCGGAATCCAGGGCAGGTCATCGTTCACGCTCATCGGCCCGCCCATGAAACACAGCCCGGAAAAATCGTCGGGAGTCGGTGGCGGCGGGACGCCGTCATCGACCCGAAACAGCTCCCAGGGCAGTGAATGGCGGTCGAGGAATGTGGCAAAATAGCCCGGTCCCTCGCCGGGACTATGACGGAAGATTGCGATCGGTTTCATGCCGGAGTCTCTAGTTAGCGCAAGCCCGAATTCTAACGGAGGCTTGCTATCCCTGATGCGTCGT
>JAIOPW010000436.1 GCA_021413665.1 Rhodocyclales bacterium
TTCTTGTCCACGCCCCAGATGAACGGGAACCTGCCTTCGCGCTCGTCCTTGTCGAGTTGCAGGAAGTCGGCCACCGTGACCATGCTGTCGTTCCATGTCTCCGGCGGCGCCTTCTTGAACTGCTTGAGGAAACGCGCCTCGGTGGCGGCGAAATCGGCGAAGGTCATCGGCAGTTCCATGCTCTGTTCGGCGCCGGTCTCGTCCTGGTACTTGAGGTTGTAGACCGGCCAGTCGGTGTCGAGCGACGGGTTGCCTTCGAGGCTGACACATTCGGCGAACGTCGTGCCGGCATCGGGATCGAAGCGGAACAGCGGATAGGCGCGGCCTTCCACCGCCAGCTTGCTCTGATCCATCGCCTTGTCGTCGCCGACGCCGTGCTCCGGCGGGCAGACGGCATAGATGTTGAACAGGGCCGGACGGCGGCTGTTGAGGCCATCGACATAGCTTTCCAGCAGGTGGTTGACGTGGGCGATGGTGCCCGACATGACGTAGGAGGTGCGGTGCGCCATGCCGATCAGGCTGATTTCCTTGCGCGTCTCCTGCTTGCCGCGCTGCGCCACGCCATAGGGCGCCATGTCCGAGACCTGGCCGATGAAACCCGAGGTACAGGCCTGGCCGCCGGTATTGGAATACACCTGCGTGTCGACCACCAGCACCTTGATCGGCATGCCCGACATCAGCGCGCGCGACAGGTTCTGGAAGCCAATGTCATACATCGCGCCATCGCCGCCGATTGCGACCACCGGCGGACAGAGCAGCCACTCGTCGGCGGAGAACGTGTTCCAGGTGAAGCGGCGGAAGAAATCGTCGTCGCGGTCCGGCAGGTAGTCGCCGTCCAGCTCCATCTCGGCCATGCGCACCGCCTTGAAGCCATCGGCCATCTTCGCCATGTGGCCCTCGAAGAGGCCCATCGCCACCGAAGGCGAATCCTGGAACAGGTGCGAAGTCCAGGGGAAGGGATAGGGGTGGAAGGGATAGGTGGAGCCCCAGACCGAGGTACAGCCCGTGGAGTTGACGATGCCCATCTCGGCGCGGCCGCGACCGGTCGGGCCTTCGACATAGCGCCACTTGAGGTCCTTGAGCTTCTCCAGCAACTGCGCGGTGTTCTTCACCCATGCCGGGTCGAGCAGTTGTGAGGGCTTGTCGGCATTGAGTTTGGTGGCCAGGCTGGACAGCGTCAGGTCGTGGCGGCCGGTCGAATCGACGGCACGCACCACGGCGCCGGTATCGGTCAGGTCGACCGCCGAGGCCAGCTTGACGCGCATGTGCTGTTCGAGCTTGACGATCAGGTCGTCGAGCCTGGTCACGAAAGCTTCGACCCGCGGCTGCATCAGCGCCGTCACCGTCGAGGTGAACAAGTGGATCGCGGTCTTTTCGCCGCAGCCGAGGCAGGCGCCGTCGCCGCAAGCCATCGAGTTGTAGTTGTGCGTGTCGAGCAGCAGGGTTTCCAGCGCACCGATCTTCTCGTCGAGGCTGTCGATGCGGCTGTACTCCTTCGGCGTGGTCGGCAGGTCGAGCCAGACGTTCCAGTCGCGGCGCAGGCGATCCACGGACTGGTCGGTCTGCGTCACCATTTCCAGCGCGTTGTCCTCGCAGACCGTCACGCACAGCGCGCAGCCCTTGCAGGTGTAAGGATTGACGGTGATCGAGAAAAGGCCGCCGCTGCCCTTGGCCTTCTTTTCCTTCTGGTTCCAGTAGGGCTTGGTGGTACCGAACTGGAAGCCGCCGAGCTGGATCTGCAACTGGGTGAATTCGGCGGCGAGGCCGGCGCGATCCGCATCCGGCGCTTCGGCGATCACCTCGTCGATGGCAATGTCGAACAGCGGACGCACCGCGCCGCCCTGGCGATCGACCAGCGCCCGCAGCTTCTTCTCGACGGTACGCACGGCGCGGCGCAGGTAGCGCGTCGGCGTGCCGGAAGTCTCGATGCGATTTAGCGCCGTGTTGAACACGTCGCCGATCGAGCTGACCAGTCCCGGTATCGCGGAATCGGGGCATTCGGTGTAGCAGTTGCCGCAGGCCGTGCAGTTTTCCGCGATCCATTTCGGGTGCTCGAAGCGGATGCCGGTCATGTCGCGATAGACGCCGGTGGCGGCCGGCACCAGGGACATGCCGATAAACGGATCGACCAGGTTGTCGTTGCCGCGGCCCGTCAGGTAGAAATTTCCGGTCTGCTCCCAGAAGCGGTGGATGTCGGCCAGCTTGACCTCACCGGCAGGCATCTGGCGCAGCATGACCGGCAAGCCGGCGTCCTTCCTGGCCATCTGTTTGCGGGTAAGGCCGACCTCCTTCTCCGTGATCTCGGTCAGTTCGGTGTAGCCGCGCCGCACCACGCGCAGGTTGTCGGCTACCACGCGCGCGCCCTTGCCGCCGAACTTCGACTGCAATTGCGCCTCGATCGCGGTGAACAGCGCGTCCTCGGTCAGGCCGGCATTGGCCATGGTCGGGCTGGCGGCGAAGAACGCGCCCTGGAAGGCGATGCCCTGCATGCGCAACTGCAACTCGGCGGCCCCGGCCTCCTCGCGGGCGATCTGGAAGGCGTCGAGGTAGAACACGCGAATCTCGTTATCGACGATGAACTTCTGCGCCCAGAGCGGGAAGCTGGCCCAGGTCTCCTTGCCGAGGTTGGACTGGATAATGAAGAAGCCGCCCTTCTTCAGGCCGGACAGCGGGTTGCTGTGGCCGAACACCGCCGGGTCGGGCGAGAGCACGACGTCGACGAACACGTATTCGCAGTTGATGCGGATCGGCTCCGGCGCCGCCGAGAGGTAGTAGGTGGTGGGCTGGCCCTTCTTCTCCGAGCCGTATTTCGGATTGGCCTTGATGTCCCAGCCGAGCAATTCGAACAGGGTCATCGCCAGGTTCTTGCCGGTGGTGATCGCGCCCCAGCCGCCGACCGAGTGCATGCGCACGGTGATCGCGCCCTTGGGCAGCAGGTTGGGGTTTTCCGAGCCGCGCACGCCCAGTTCGCGGATGCGCGGATACTTGTCGGCGATGTCCTGCTGATGCACCTCGTCCTTCGGGTTGATCGGATCACGCGCGAAGTCGACCGAGAGGTAGAAGAACTTGCGCTGCGAACCGTCCGGCAGCATGTTCTCCACCGTGCCGATCAGCGCCTCGGGTTGCAGGTCGCGCGATCCGAGCCCGTAGCAGCCCGAGTACAGGCGCGGCATGTCCCCCGCACCGTAGTTCGCATAGTCGGAATAGGGAAGTCCGGCCCCCGTTTGCCCAATCGCGCCCGTCATGCCGTTCTCGACGCATTTCATCACCGTAGCGCGCACTTCGCGCATCAGCGGCAGGTCTTCGGCCAGCGGCTGGTCGGTGCGCTCCAGCACCGCGACGCCCTTTTTGCCCTTGAGCACATGGCCCAGCAGGTCGCCGGGGAAGGGACGGAACATGGTCAGATTGACCACGCCGACCTTGAGCTTGCGCGTTTCGCGCAGGTAGTCCGCCACCGCCTCGGCCTGTACGATCATGCTGCCCATGCCGACGATCAGGTAATCGGCATCCTCGGCCTTGAATGTGGCGACGCGCTGGTAGCGGCGCCCGGTGAGGCCGGCATATTCGTCCAGGCAGATGTCGGCCAACGCCTCGATGTGGTCGAAAAAGTACGGCCGCTGTGCGGCGGTGGCCTGCATGTAGGCATCCTGGTTCTGCACCGTGCCGGACACCACGGGAACATCCACGTCCCAGATCGCCGGCACGCGGCGACGCTTGGGGCCGAACAGCATCTGCTGCGCCGGCGTCGGCGTGTCGATCAGGTCGTCCGGCTTGCCGAGGAACTCCGCCACCAGTTCGCGCTCGGGCAGCACCGCCGACTCGATCAGATGGGTGGTGAGGAAGCCGTCCTGGCCGATGATCGCGGGAGTCAGCGACAGCTCGGCGACCTTGCGCCCGATCAGGTTGAGGTCGGCCGCCTCGGTCGCGTTCTTGGCCATGACCTGGATGAAGCCGGTGTCATCGACGCAGTGGTAGTCGTCATGGCCGGCATGCACGTTCAGCGAAACCTTGGTGATGGCGCGGCAGCCCATGTTGAGCACATAGGGCAGGCGCTTGCCGACAGCGCCGTAGAGCGACTCGTGCATGAAGGCCACGCCCTGGCCGGACGAAAAATTGACGGCGCGCAAACCGGTCATGGCCATGCCCGCCGTGACGCCTGCGGCGGCGTGCTCGGATTCAGGCTCGATGAAGATAAGCGGCTTGTCGGAAATGTTCAGGTGCCCGGCGGCGACCTCCTCGGCCCAGTACTCGCCCATTTGAGTCGACGGCGTGATCGGGTAGGCGCCGGCGGCGTCGGACGCCTCGCGCTCGACGTGGACCACCGCGGTATTGCCATCGACGGCATCGCGCACGCCGGGGTACTTGACCGCCTTCACATCCTTGCCGGCGCCGCTGGTCTCGAGCAGGGAGAAGGAAAACATTTTCTTGATGATCGACATGGGCATGATGATTTCCTCGAACTTGCTGAATATTCAATAGCGCAACGGCAGGGGGTCGTTGCGCAGGATTTTCTTGGCGGCGGCGCCCTTGGCCCACCGGTCGGGCGTCTCGAACCAGACGATGGCCCCGGTCGGGCAGCGTTCTATCGGGTCGCGCGTGGACTGGTCATTCCAGTCGTAGTTCACCACCGCCAGGTTGCCGGCCAGGTGCATCAGTTTCAGCGGCGCGTCGGCGACGCACTTGCCGCAAGCGGTGCAGGCCACCTCGCACGAGGCCTCCGCGATGTCGCCGTCCGCCTGGTTCTTGCACGCCACCCAGAGGCGGTGGCTGACCGCTTCCAGGCTGAACAAGCCCTTGGGGCAGACCTCGACGCAGTCGTTGCAGGCCGTGCATTTCTCGCTGTCGACCACCGGCAGGCCGTGCCGGTCCATGGTTATCGCATCGAAGGTGCAGACATTGGCGCAGTCCGCCAGGCCGAG
This sequence comes from Rhodocyclales bacterium, assembly GCA_021413665.1. Taxonomy (GTDB): domain Bacteria; phylum Pseudomonadota; class Gammaproteobacteria; order Burkholderiales; family Rhodocyclaceae; genus Sulfuritalea. The sequence goes on from JAIOPW010000436.1 coordinate 4,920, forward strand.
GCAGCCCCAGGCGCATTCCTTGCCACCTCCGGACACCACGGCCGCCGCGCGGCAGGTCCTGAGGCCCTGGTAGCGGGCGCGCAGGAAGGCCACGTGCTGGCCGCCGCCGCAGGCCAGGCGGGCCACCTTTTTCTCTATGGTGCCGGCAGCGACGCCGAGCAGGTCGGCAATGCCCTGGCGCTGCTGCGGCGTACTGACGGTGCACCCGGCGGGAACCACTGCGCCGTCGACCACCTTTTCGGCAAAATCGCGGCAGCCCGCCGTGCCGCAGGCGCCGCAGTTCGATTTGGGCAGCAGATCCTCGACCTCGCCGATGCGCGGGTCTTCATAGACGTAGAGCTTCTTGTTGGCGAAGGCGAGCATCAGCGCCAGGATCACCCCCAGCCCCGCCATGAATGCCCCCGCCACCGCCAGATTGGACAACGACTCCATTCCTGCCTTCTCCGTAACCGGGAACTCCCCGGATCGAACCATGGGTTTATTGCCGCATCCGCACAATGTCTCCATTCGCGGCAGCCCGCGTTGACATGGAGCAAAGAATCGCCTTGCAGCGCAACACCGCCAATATTGAATCCGGCCGTCCGCATCCTCGGGGGTGCGAACGGCGGACTCCATCACGGTGTAGCCGGGAGTTGCTCCCGGCTTACGGGAAGGAAAGGCGCCTTAACGCCTCCCCGGACGAACGCGTGGAGCAGGGTGGCGCCCCTCGCGGTTGTGACAAGTCAACTATAAGACTTATAACCAGAATGCTCGAATGGATTATTTTATTTCCGCATTCGCCGTGTTCATTTGGCTGCGCGCCAGCAGCCAGTCCAGCAGCTCCGCCGCCACGGCTTCGTGGTCGAGGTCGTTGAGCGTCTCATGGCGGCTACCGGGCCACAGGCGCAGGCTGCGGTCGGCGCCGCCCCACAGGTCGTGGATTTCGCGGCTGCCGACGGGATCGGTCAGGCGGTCGGCATCGCCGTGGAACAGATAGACCGGGAGCCTGATGGCGGCGGCGGAACGACGATTGAGTTCCATTGTCCGCAGCAGTTCGGCACCGGTGCGCGCAGGTGGCGCCTTTTGGGTCACCAGCGGATCGGCGAGATAAGCCGCGACGACGGCCGGATCGCGGCTGATCACTTCCGGGTTCAGGCGCGTGCCACGCATGCGCGGCAACCAGCGCGACAGGAAGGGGGCGAGCCATACCAGCAGACGCGGCACGTCGCCGCCGATCTTGAGCGCCGCCGATGACAGCGCCAGCCCCGCTACCCGGGGCCCGCGCTGCGCCACCCAGCGCAGGGCGATGGCGCCGCCCATGCTGTGCCCCATCAGGAATACCGGACGCCCGGCGGCGAGTTCCCGCGCCTTGTCCAGCAACGCATCGACGTCGAGCAGGTAGTCGTCGAAACTTTCCACATACGCTCGCACGCCCGGCGAGCGCCCGTGGCCGCGCAGATCGACCGATACCACGCCCAGATCGCGCTGCCCGGCCCGCTCGGCGAGAAAGCCGTAGCGCCCGGAATGCTCGTTGATGCCGTGTACCAGCGCGATCACGGCGCGCGGGGCCGACGGCATCCAGGCGCGCCCGAACAGCGTCACGCCGTCCGCCGTCGCGAGTTCGAGGGAAAATGCGTCTCCAGTCATGCCGGTACGTGAATTTTCGCGACGCTAGCGCCGGTCGCGCACGACGAACGGCTCGACCAGCGCGTCCTGCACCGAGTCGCCGCGATTCAGCGCCTGGTCGAAACTGGCGTTCCAGACATCGGCATTCGTCAGGTCGGTACCCTGCATGTCGGCCTTGAAAAATATCGCCTGGCGCAGCACCGCGCCGGCCAGTCGCGTTCCCTTGAGGTTGGCGTTGCTGAAATCGGCCTGTTCCATCGAGGCGCCGGTCAGGTCGGCCCCCGACAGATCGGTGCCGACCAGGCGCGCTCCGGAGAACACGGCGCGAAACGCATAGCAGTTGCGGATCGAACCGCCGGAAAGGTCGATCCCTTCCATCAATATGTCCTTCAGATAGGCTCCCGAGAAATCCGCGCGCGGCGCCCTGGTGTTGATCAGGTTCGAGCCGAACAGGTAGGCACCGGAGAGATTGGCGCCCGACAGGTCGCCATCGTCGAAGGTGGCGTGGAACAGGTCGGCCTTGCGCAGGTCGGCGCCGGACAGGTTGGCGCCGGTGAAGTTGGCCCACTTGGCATTGCTGCCGCGCAAGTCCGCGCCCGACAGATTGGCCTTGCTCAGATCGGTGCTCTCCAGCTTGGCGCCCGCCAGCCGAGCGCCGTGCAAGTCTCGCCCCGCCAGCTTCTTGCGCGAGAAGTCGCACAGGGAAAGATCCGTCGCCGCCATCGGCGCGGCACAGTTGCCGGCCGGCAGATCCGCCGCCGTCGCAGCCTGCGCAACGACGAGGAACCCCAGCAGAACCGTGAATGCAATTGATCTCATGCGTTTTCTCCCCGCTCGTGACGTCTCGATCGATTCTATGCGATCCTGCCGGCCGCAAGCCGCGCCGGATGCCGGTAAAGGTGGAAGGGGCTGCCGGCAAATTCCAGCTCCCGCTCCAGTGTCGCCCCGACCGCCAGTGCGAGGCGGATTGACGGGGCGTTCTGGCGATCGATCAGGCTTATCAGCACGAGGTCGGGCAGGCATTCATGCGCCATGCGTTGCACCGCGCGCACCGCTTCGCTGGCGTAGCCATTGCCCTGGTGGCGGCGCGCCAGCGCCCACTTGATCTCGGGCTCCGGCCATTCCAGCGGATACCAGGGGCCGACCGTGCCCAACACCGTCCCCGTCGCCCTCTCCTCGACCGCGTAAGGCCCGTAGCCGCGCAAGTCCCAGTGTCCGGCCATGCTCGCCATGGCGCGCCAACTGGCGGCCTCGGTCAGGGCGCGGCGGAAGGTGTAGCGGGTGCACTCCGGGTCCGCGAAGTGTTCATGCAGCGCCCGCCAGTCATCGTTGACGAAGGTGCGCAGCAGCAGGCGATCTGTCTCCAGTCGCCGCGGAATCAGGAAATGCCCTGCTTCGCTCATTTGTCCATCACTCCTTTCGCGATCCCGTAACAGGCCTCGACATGCGAGTTTCCCAGGTACATCATCGCCGCCACACTGAGCGCGACGGCCGCCGCCTGGCCGGCGAACGGGATGTATTTCAGCACCTGCCTCGCCGCCATGCGCACACCCTCCTTTTTCAGCGCCGCCACCACCAGTTGCCTGGTCACGGCGCGCCCCACCAGGTCGCTGCCGACTTTCTTCAACATCGCGTAGATCATCACCCTGTGGTGCGTGTCGAGCTCCTCGATCTGGTCGGGGGTCAGCCCGAACTTCTCGTTGATCGCCGGAATCAGTTGCAGCAGCATGCCGACGTCTCCCGCGATGTCCACGCCCGGAATGGGGATCAGCGTCATCCCGCCCGAGGTCGCCGCACGCCGCCTCACCATCCTGCGACATGCCGTGCGAATCTTCTCCAGCTCATCGACCGAGGCCGGCAGCGCAGTGCGTTTGCGCTTCGCCACCATCTCAGGGTTTGCGCTGCGCGTAGCGCGGATGGCCATCGTCGCAGTCCCACCAGCTCGCCTTCGAATCGGTAAAGATGTGGAAAACGTTGTCGCAGGTGAAGGGCGTATCGACTGTGCCCAGACGCAGGCGCTTGACCTCCGGCAGATGGTCGTGCGCACTGTAGAGCGGGCTGCCGCAACGCGAACAGAAGACCCGCGCCTTGCCCGGCGACGACCGGTATTCCTTGAGCAGTTCGGCGCCGGCCAGCAGCCTGAACTTCGCAGCGTCCACCGGGCTCACCGCGGCGAAGGCCGAGCCGTGCGCCTTGCGGCATTGCGAACAATGGCAGATCGAGATTTCGCCGATCTCGCCGTCGTACTCGTAGCGGATGCCACCGCACAAGCAGCTTCCCTCGATCACCGCGAACTCCCTTCAAGGCACATCGATTTCCACCTCCGCCTCGATCTCGACCGGAATGTCGAAAGGCAGCTCGGCCATGCCCACCGCGCTGCGTGCGTGCGCCCCGACGACCGGCCCGTAGAGTTGCAGGATCAGGTCGGAAAAGCCGTTGATCACCGCCGGCTGGCGGTTGAAGCCCGGCGCCGAATTGACCATGCCGAACACGCGCACCCAGGCCGTGATGCGATCGAGGTCGCCCAGCGTGCGCTTGAGGCTGCCGAGGATGGACACGGCCGTCAGCCGCGCCGCGGCGTAGCCCTGCTCCACCGTGACTTCGCGCCCGAGCTTGCCCAGGGGCATGCCGAGCGAACCGTCGGGATTCTGTGGGCCGTGGCCGGAGACGGTGGCGCGCCTGCCGACGATGCGCACCGCCGCGAAGGGCAGCACGACGCCCGGCGGCGGAGCGAGCGGCGGCGGCAGGACCAGCCCCAGTGACCGCAGGCTTTGTTCGACTCTGGACATCAGCTTCCCAATCGCAGGATGGAGTTGGCATCTGCCTGGCAACAGTGCGGCAGGCCTCGCGCATGGTGCCGTGAACTCCGCCCGATCACAAGCGTCCTGCCCGCCAGCGCGTGGCAGAGGCTGTGGCGCAGGGGATGGACGACGACGAAGCATTGCATGTCAGAGCTCCAGCTCGAAGCGCTGCTCATTCACGGCAATGTCCCGCTGCGCGTCGTAACGCTGACAGAACCCGGAAAGCTCCTGCGCCATCTTGCACTCGAAAGACAGGTCGAAGCCGACCAGCCGATGGTAGTAGCGGGCATGAAGGTCGACCACCTTGCCGATGCAGCCCGAGACGTAGCCTTTGTGAATTGCGAAACTCATGATGAGCAACCCATCCTGATAACGTGTACTGAAACGATACCGGCCTTGATTTTGCCTCGTCCGGCCTCTGGAAGCATATCCGTCGCCGTGCCGCCGGCGCCGACTATCGACCCAGCCGCTGCGCCACTCGTTCGCGCTGTGCCGGCGTCATCTGCAATCCACACTTGCTGCGGCGCCAAAGGATGTCGTCGGCGCTGCGCGCCCACTCGCGCGCCAGCATCCATTCCAGTTCGCGTTCGCAGAGGCCGCCGCCGAAATCCTCGCCGAGCTCGTCCGGGCCTTGGGCGGCGCCCAGCAGT
>JAIOPW010000437.1 GCA_021413665.1 Rhodocyclales bacterium
GCAGCCCGCACAGTAGTCGGGGTCGACGATGGCGATCTGGTGCGCCGCCTTGTCCGGGTGCGGGGCCATGATGATGGCCTCGTAGGGACAATCGACGTGGCAGCGGCTGCAACCGTTGCAGTTGGCGGCATCGACCACGGCAACCGGCTGCGCGTTCGGATGCGGCAGGAAAGGCAGGGCGAAGAGCAGGATCGTGGTACCGAAGATCAGCGTCCATACCGCGGCGGGGGAGGTGATGTCGGTGAGCGGATGGAGGAACAGGAAGAACCAGTCCAGCCTGACGTCGGCCGGAGCCAGGGCCAGATTGGCCGGCAGCTCGCTTACGGCCGGCTTGATGGCGGCCAGCAGCAGAAACACGGCCATGCTTGCCAGCATCACCCGCCGCGACGGCAAATAGTCGACCCGGCTGATGCGATTGACATGGGCCCAGAGGCCGAGGACCAGCATCAGCGGTACCACGATGTGGATGAAGATCAGGACGGTGAAAAGTCGGTCGTTGACAGAATCGGGCGCGAGGAAGTTGCGTGCCGCCGGTTCACTGAAGATCGGCAGCCAGTCGAGCAGTTCAGTCGTCGCCACGGCGGAAAACTGCGCCACGCGGTCCCAGACGATCCAGTAGCCGCCGATGCCGGAAATGTAGACCAGCCAGATCAGCGGCACACCGGTAATCCAGGAATAGAGGCGGAAGCCGTGGTAGCGGCCATAGGCCCATTCGCGCGCCAGGTGCAGCATCATGACCAGGACGAAGCCATCCGAGGCGTAGCGGTGGAGACTGCGCAGCACGCCACCGAGATACCATTGCTCGCGCGTGAGCCAGTCGATCGAGCTGTAGACACCCTCGACACTGGTGTCGAGCACCGTGTAGAGATAGAGGCCGCTGGCGACCAGTATCCAAAGGAAGAACAAGCCGAGCGCACCGAGATGGCGCAGCGGATTGTCGGCGCCGCCGAAGAACGCATCGAAAAAATTCTCGCTGCGTTCGAAGATGACAAGTGCGCTGTCGCGCAGGACTGCATGGAGGCTCACGTTGGGGATCCGTAATGCCGGTACTTGTTGAGCACGGCCGACTATTAGCCATTGATGATATTCAAGTCGGAGGTTTTCCGACTTGACTCGAATCAACCGGATTGAATCCCGTCCTTGCGTTGTTTGCGCATGAAGCTCCAGGCGATCCAGCCCATGAAAAACATGAAACTGATGAAACCGGCGATTTCAAAGTAGAGCGCGTAGTTGGTGCGGTACTTGCCAGTGAGCGGGTCATACACCGAACAGATGATCCGCACGCGGTCGACCAGTTCCGCCAGGGTGCTGGTCTGTGGCGGAATCGGCGCTCCCGTGATCATCGCCTTGAGCGGTTCGGCGAGGTCATCGGCATTGAAGCGTTCGCCATAGATCTGGCGCACGATCCTGCCTTCGGCATCGACCAGGGTGATCTGGTTAAGGTGGTCGAACCCGGCGGTGGTGGCGACATAGCTGAAGCCGAAATTTCCCGCCAGGTCGTCGACGATGGCGGGCGCCGGGCTGAGGAATTCCCAGTTCGGCAGATGGATTCCGTGTTGCGTCGAGAACGCCTTCATCGCCTGTTTGCAGGTTCCTGGTCGTGGTGGGACAAACATGGAAGCAGGCGGTGTAGATGAAATTCACCAGTAGTGGCTTGCCACGGTAATCGGCCAGTCGCGTCGGGCGGCCCTGGCGGTCGAGCAGGACATGATCGCCGATCTGCTTGCCGATGGCGGCCTGCGAGAGATCGTAAGCCGTAGTGCTGTCGAGCGTGGAGAGCGCCAGCCCGCTGCGGTCGCCTTGCGGAACCTGGGCGAGCCCCGGTGCCGGCTGCGACGCCGTCTCGCCCGCGCCGACTCCCGCACCGAAGGCAAGCAGAACTGCCGCAAGAGCGGCACGAAGCGAGGAGCGGATCAAGGCGGACTACCGGTCTAGAAGCGGGCGTCTATGATGGCCGCTGTGAGAACCAGGGTCAACTGAGCTAGCGAGGCATGGAAGCAGGTCATGGCCGTTTGCCGGTTGGTGTTCCGTACCAGGCGCCATGCTTTCTCGATAAACAGGTAGCCACCCGTTGCCGCACCGGCGAAGTAGATGGCACCGAGGCCAAAGGCCAGCGGCAACATTGACGCCGCCACCAGCAACAGGGTGCCGCCGAAAATAGCCCGGGCGGCGCGCTGGTCGCCAACCACCACCGGCAGCATCGGCACGCCCGCCGCCGCGTAGTCGTCACGGTAGGCGATGGCCAGGCTCCAGAAGTGCGGCGGTGTCCACAGGAACAGCACGAAGGCGAGGGTCAGCGGCACGGCGCCGAGGTGCGGATCGGCGGCGGTGGCGCCGGCCAGCACGGCCCAGCTCCCGGCCAGGCCGCCGAACACGATGTTGAGCCAGGTACGGCGCTTCAGCCACACCGTATAGACGATGGCGTAGAAGAAGGCGCCAAGGAAGGTGAAT
>JAIOPW010000448.1 GCA_021413665.1 Rhodocyclales bacterium
CCGCATTGCGGCGCACGGCATAGAGTTCGCGGAAGGTCTTGCCCTGCGGTGCCGGGAAGTCACGTCCCAGCGTCCACTCCGGCGCGGCCGGCAGCAGGCGGATGCGATTGGTGTCACCGGCCAGCCACTTCAGGTAGCGCGCGCCGATGCGCGCACCCAGCGCATACAGTTTCGGCTGCTGCGCCACCCAGGCCCACAGGCGCAAGCCGATGCACTCGGTGAGCGGGCGCAGGCCGCGCTCGGTCTGCTTTTCGCGCAGCTTGCGCAAGAGCTCGGGCAATGGAATCTTGACCGGGCAGACGACGCCACACTGGTTGCACAGCGTGGCCGCGTGCGGCAGGTCGATCGAGTTTTCCATGCCGGCATACAGCGGCGTCAGCACCGAGCCCATCGGCCCCGGATAGACCCAGCCGTAGGCGTGGCCGCCGATGGTCTGGTACACCGGGCAGTGGTTCATGCAGGCGCCGCAGCGGATGCAGCGCAGCATGGCGTGGAAATCTCCGCCCACCACGTCGGCACGGCCGCTATCGACCAGCACGAAATACAGATGCTCGGGGCCGTCGTGTTCCTCGGGCTTCTTGACGCCGGTAAGGATGGAGAAGTAGTTGGAAATCGACTGTCCGGTAGCCGAGCGCGGCAAGAGGCGCATCAGGGTGGACAAGTCCTCCAGGGTCGGGATCACCTTTTCGATGCCGGTGATGACCACGTGCACCTTCGGCATCGTCGTCACCATGCGGCCGTTGCCTTCGTTGGTGACCAGCGCCACCGAACCGGTTTCCGCCACCAGGAAATTACCGCCGGAGAGGCCCATTTCGGCCGAGAGGAAATGCGCGCGCAGCACTTCGCGGGCTTCCCGCGTCAGGGCCGGGATGTCGGTCTTGCGCGGCGTGCCATGCACCTTGTGGAACAGGTCGGCGACTTCATCGAGGCTCTTGTGCACGGCCGGCGCGATGATGTGGCTGGGCGGCTCGTTGTTGTCCACTTGCAGGATGTATTCGCCGAGGTCGGTTTCCACCGGCTGGATACCGGCGGCTTCGAGCGCCTGATTGAGGCCCGCTTCCTCCGAGAGCATGGACTTCGACTTGGTGACCTTGGTCACGCCGTGCTTCCTGGCGATCTCCGTCACCAGGCGGCAGACCTCCACACCGTCCCTGGCCCAGAGCACCGTGGCGCCGGTCGCCACCGCCTTCTGCTCGAAGCGTTCCAGCCACAAGTCGAGGTTGTCGATGACCTTGTTGCGGATTGCCTCAGCCGCATCGCGCGTGCCCTCGAAATCGTCAAGGTCCTTGATGGCATGGGCGCGACGCGTGACGAACTTGCCCTTGGCGTTCTTCAGGTTGCCCTGCAGGACCACGTCCGCCAATTTGGCATGGACATTGGCCTTGAAGTGCATGGACTTGATTTCCATGGCTCAGCCCCTCCCGGCCAGCACTTCGGCCACATGCAGCACCTGCGTCGTCTCGTCGCCCATGCGCCGCAGCTTGCCTTCGATGTTCAGCAGGCAGCCGAGGTCGCCACCGACCACGGCCTGCGTCCCGCTGGCGAGAATGTTGTCGCACTTGCGTTCCGCAATCGCCGCCGACACCTCGCCGAACTTGACCGAGAAAGTGCCGCCGAAACCGCAGCACTCCTCGCAGCCGTTCATCTCCTTCAGTTCGACGCCCTTCATTGTTCCCAGCAGGGCGCGCGGCTGTTCCTTGATGCCCAGGCTGCGCAGGCCGCTGCACGAGTCGTGATAGGTGATGCTGCCTTCGTAGTCGCCCGGCACGCTGTTGACCTTCAGCACCGTCACCAGGAAATCGGTCAGTTCATAGGTGCGAGCGGCCAGCGCCGTGGCGCGGTCGCGCCAGCCGGGCTCTTCGGCAAACATGCTCGGGTACTCGGTGCGAATGTGGTCGCCACAGGAGCCGGACGGCGCCACGACATACTCGAAACCCTCGAATTCGGCGATGGTCTTTTTCGCCAGCGCCACCGCGCTTGGCGCATCGCCCGAATTCCACGCCGGCTGGCCGCAACAGGTCTGGGTGTCGGGCACGACCACTTCGCAGCCTGCGCCTTCCAGCAGTTTCAGGGCAGCGAAGCCGATGCGCGGGCGCATCAGGTCCACCAGGCAGGTCACAAACAGGCCGACGCGAGGGCTCGCCATAGTGTCTCTCCGTATGTCGTTTTTATTGGTCGCCCGGGGTCGGCGAAGCCTTTTGCTATAGTATCCGAAGTCCTGTCCCGCGAAGAGATTGCCGTGCCGCAAAAGCCCGCGGATGCCGCGCCGGAAGCGCGCAGCGGCATCCAGGTCATCGAGCGCATGATGAAACTGCTCGATGTCCTCTCCTATCACCCCGATCCGGTCAGCCTCAAACAGTTGGCGCTGGAGACCGGCCTGCATTCGTCGACCGCGCATCGCATCCTGGCCGCGATGGCTGCGTCCGGCTTTGTCGAGCGCGCCGATCCGGGCACCTACCGGCTCGGCATCCGCCTGCTGGAACTCGGCAACGTGGTCAAGTCACGCATCAGCATCGGCCAGGCGGCGATGCCGCTGATGCAGCGCCTGCACCGGCAACTCGGCGAAAGCGTCAATCTGGGCGTACGCCAGGGCGACGAAATCGTCTATGTCGAACGTACCTCCAGCGGCCGCTCCTCGGTGCGCGTGGTGCATCTGGTCGGCGCCCGCGCGCCCTTGCACGTCACGGCGGTGGGCAAACTGTATCTGGCCGAGGACGGCCCCCAGAAACTGAGGGAATACGTCAAACGCACCGGCTTGCCCGGCTATACACCGACCTCGCTGACCACCCTCGCCGCGCTGGAACGCGAGGTCGACCGCGCCCGCCGCCACGGCGTCGCCTTCGACAACGAGGAAATCGAACCGGGCCTGCGCTGCATCGCTGCGCCGGTGCGCGACGACAACGGCGAACTGGTGGCCGGCCTCTCGGTCTCCGCCCCGGCCGAGCGCCACAGCCCCGACTGGGCAGCCCTGGTCAAGGAAACCGCCGACGCCATTTCGACGGCCATCGGCTACATCGCGCCCGCTCTGGGGCGCCAATAGCACTCAAATGCGGTGAAGTGATACCGTTCGCCCTGACGGCGGCCCGCGAAGCGGAATCCCCGGCGCGCAAAGCGCTGTCGAAGGGCGCAAGAAGGAGATACGGTGAGTTTCTGGGTCTATATTATTAAGTGCTCAGACGGAAGCTATTACACCGGGCACACCGACGATCTGGACCGAAGAATCGCCCAGCATCTTGAAGGGGAGATTTCGAGTTGCTATACCTTTGACCGGCGGCCTCTCGAACTGGTGTTCGCGCAGGAGTTTCCCAATCGCGAAGAGGCCCTCGGTTCCGAGCAGCAAATCAAGGGATGGGGCCGCAAGAAAAAGGAAGCAATGATTCGGGGAGACTGGGTTGAAGTCTCGCGCCTTGCCCGTTCATCCTTCGACAAGCTCAGGACGAACGGATGAAAGCCGGGACATCAGGGGCCGAAAATCAAGTATTTGACCTGCCGCGAGGCTCTCTGTATACTGCGCGGTTCTTTGCGTCATCCCACTTGGAGTCTCTCATCATGTATGCGGTCATAAAAACCGGGGGCAAGCAGTATCGCGTTGCCGCTGGCGAAAAACTCAAA
>JAIOPW010000449.1 GCA_021413665.1 Rhodocyclales bacterium
ACCTCCGACCACGCGGCATTCACCGACTCGTCGTTGATCTGGATCTGGTTGTAGCCGCAGCCGGACAGCAGGGTCGCCGCAAAAGCCAGCACGGCAAGCAGACGAATACGCATGGGGTTCTCCATCGGGTAGGGGAAACAATCCCCAATATGGCGGCGATGGGCATGGATTGCAAGTGGCATTCGTGCCGGCGCCTGCCTGGCAAGCCATGCGGGTACCAGACGGAAAGCAGGCGCTGGCTTGTGTCGGGTGCAAGCCGCTGCTAGGCTGCGTATCAGGCAAATACAGGATATACACCATGCGCATCAATATCGCGATCGACGGCAAGCGGCCCTGGCAGGGCGAGCTCGATGTCATGAGGGCCGGCCGTTGATCCTGGTCGGCTCCGGCGGCCGGATCGACTGCATCGCGGCCCGGCACGCCGGCGATTGATGCCGCCCTGGCTCGCCGCGCTGTTCACCCGGCGCATGCTGATTTGCGTGTTCACCGGCTTCTCGTCCGGTTTGCCGCTTTACCTGTTGCTGAACCTGGTGCCGGCCTGGCTGCGCTCGGAGGGCGTGGACCTCAAGACCATCGGCTTGTTCGCGCTGATCCAGTTTCCCTACACCTGGAAGTTCCTCTGGTCGCCGCTGCTCGACCGCTATGCGCCGCCCATTGGCGTCCGTGGCCGGCGCCGCGGCTGGATGCTGATCACGCAAGTCGGCCTGCTGGCCACGATCGCCTCGCTCGGGCTGTTTGCGCCGGGCAGCGAGATCGTGCCGATCCTGTGGCTGACGGCGGCGGTGGCCTTGCTCTCGGCGACGCAGGACATCGCACTCGATGCCTACCGCCGCGAAATCCTTTCCGAGGCCGAGCTGGGGCTGGGCAACTCGGTGCATGTCAATGCCTACCGGATTGCCGGGCTGGTACCGGGTTCGCTCTCGCTGATCCTGGCCGACCGCCTGCCTTGGGTGCAGGTATTCGTCATCACGGCCTTGTTCATGCTGCCGGGCATGGCACTGGCCTTGTTCGCGCGCGAGCCGGCGGTGGCGGGCAACGCGCCAAAAACGCTGAAGGACGCCGTGGTCGAGCCCTTCCACGAGTTCATCAACCGCGCCGGGCTGAAGGAGGCGCTGACCATCCTGGCCTTCATCTTCCTCTACAAGCTGGGCGATTCGATGTGCACCGCACTGGCGACACCCTTCTACCTCGACATGGGTTTTGCCAAGTCGCAGATCGGCATCGTCGCCAAGAACGCGGGCCTGTGGCCGGCGGTGATCGGCGGCCTGATCGGCGGGCTGTGGATGGTCAAGCTGGGCATCAACCGCGCGCTGTGGCTGTTCGGCGTGGTGCAACTGGTGTCCATCTTCGGCTTCGCCTGGCTGGCCTGGATAGGCCGCCACGAGACGGTGGGTGCGGCCGAACTGGCGCAGCTGGCGCTGGTGATCGGCTTCGAGGCGCTGGGCGTCGGGCTGGGCACGGCGGCCTTCGTCGCCTTCATCGCGCGCGCCACGCATCCGCTCTACACCGCGACGCAGTTCGCGCTGTTCACCAGCCTCGCCGCCGTGCCACGCACCTTCATCAATGCCACCACGGGCTACCTGATCGAGCAGATGGGCTGGCTCGGCTTCTTCCTGCTCTGCGCGTTGCTGGCGGTGCCGGGCATGGTCCTGCTGCTGTGCGTGGCGCCCTGGAACCCGCCGCGCGCGGCGTGACAAATGTCACGCTTGGCGTCGCCTCGTGGCGACAAAACAACACAAATCAATAATTTGAGGCTTCACTCAACTTTTCCGCGGGTGCCGCGTTATATGCTCTGAAGCGCACGGTTCCACTACAGGAGACGGCGATGTTAATGGTGATGAACATGAGCACAGGAAAACTCATCGAGGATGAATTCGGAGCGTTCGAGGACGAAGTCCTCAACGCCGAGTGGACGCCCGCCAGCCCCGAGCTTCAATTGGGCCTGCAGGAAGTCCAGCATCGCGCGGCGACAGCGAAGGAAGTCGACGCCGAAGCATTTCTCGCCGCGATGTACCGCAATCAACAGTGAGCGCCGGCACGATCCTCTGACCGCTGTTGGTATCATCCGCGCTTCGCTATCAGGAAGCGCATGATGAGTTCATCCACGCCCGCAGCACCTTCTGTCGCAACCCCTCCCCGCCGCACCGACTACCCGCATTTCCTTGCCATCCCGACGCGCTGGATGGACAACGACGTCTACGGCCACGTCAACAACGTCGTCTATTACAGCTACTTCGACACCGTCATCAACGAGCACCTGATCCGTGACGGCGGGCTCGACATCCACGACGGCTCCGTGGTCGGCTACTGCGTGGAGTCGCAATGCCGCTACCTGGCGCCGTTGGCCTTCCCCGAGACCATCGACGCCGGCTTGCGCGTCGGCCATCTGGGCAAGTCCTCGGTGCGTTACGAGATCGCGCTCTTCCGCCAGGGCGATGATGTGCCAGCCGCGGTGGGGCATTTCGTGCATGTATTCGTCGCCCGCGAAGAGAACAAACCGACCGCGATCCCGCCGGGCCTGCGCGCCTGCCTCGAACGCCTGATGCAGCATTGAATTACCGTTCGGGCCGAGCCTGCCGAAGACCTTCGACAGGCTCGGCCCGAACGGTCCGCGGGTAATGGGGTGCCTCCCTCAAGCGGCGTCCAGCCGCAGCCGGCTCGGTCGCAGCGCCTGCACCGTGACCCGGTCGCCGGCCCGGGCGGCGAAGCTCTTTCCGGGGCCGAGGATGTAGTCCTCGATGTCGCCGTCACGGGTCAGCCAGAGTTCACCTTCCATGCAGACCAGCGTCGTAGCCGCATCGGGCAGCACCAGCAACTGGTTCTTCGCCAGCGTCCGTTCGATGCCGGGAAGATGCATTCCTGTCTGGAATTCTGTAGGATTGCCGGCAGTCGCCGGCGCGGCAACCGCGGCGAACAGCGCTCGCCGCCGCTCATGCGAGGCGCAGATCAGAGTGGAAGCGAGGTTGGTCGTGGCATACATGAAGTTTCTCCGGGCTGTTGCGATGACAGGATTATTGGTTTTGCCGCCCGGCCCGACCAGCGACATTGAGGCCTGACATACATGATCAAACGGAATGCGTAAGAACGACCTGCCGCCGCTCGACGCCTTGCGCGCGTTCGATGCGGCCGCGCGCCATCTGAGCTTCACCCGCGCCGCCGAAGAGCTGTTCGTCACCCAGTCGGCGGTGAGCAAGCAGGTGATTGCCCTGGAGTCGGCGTTGGCGACACGCCTCTTCGAGCGCAAGACGCGCGCCTTGGCGCTTACTGTTGCCGGTGAGCGACTGCGGCGGGCCACCGTGAGCGCCTTTGCCGAACTGCGCGCGGCGGCGACGGAGCTGCGCGGCGGCGATGAGCCGACCGTGACCCTGGCGACGACCCAGGCCTTCGCCAGCTTCTGGCTGATTCCGCGCCTGGCCGAATTTCGCCGCGAGCATCCCGGCATCGACATCCGCATCTCGGCCGACACGCGGCTGGTCGACCTCGAGCGCGGCCGCTTCGACGCCGCTGTGCGCTACCTGCAGGATCGCAACGCACCGACAAGCGCGCTGCGCCTGTTCGGCGACACCGTGTTGCCGGTGCTCAGCCCGGGCCTGCTGAAAAGATCGGCAAAGCCGCTGCGCAAGCCGGCGGACCTGACCCATCACGTCCTGCTGGTGTATGAAGACGAGGCCCAGCGCCGGCCCTGGCTGTCATGGCCGGTGTGGCTGGAGATGGCGGGCGTGGCCGACCTGCGTCCGGCGGGCAGCATCGCCTTCAACCAGTACGAGCCGACGTTGCGCGCCGCCGTCGATGGACAGGGAGTGGCGCTGGCAACGCAGGCATTGGTCGCTGACCTGCTCAAGCAGGGCAAGCTGGTGGCACCCTTGCCGCAGCGCTTTACCAACCCGCGCGCCTACTATCTGGTGCTGGCGGAGCGGGCGGCGACCAATCCGGCGATGGAACCGTTTCGCCTCTGGCTGGCTTCCCGGGTCAAATCCGGCGTTGGCCGCACTAAACTGTCGACCTAGCCACGCTACCCGGTCGCCTTGACCGGCCGCCAGTCCGCTTCGGGAGAGATGTTGATGAAATCGAGTTTGCTGGTTCTTGCCCTGCTGGTCGGGCCAACGCTGCCCGCCCTGGCGGCCGCTGTCTCCTGCCCCGACCTGGGCAAGGCGGTGCAGGTCGCGGCCTGTCCCGCCGAGGAAGAGCTGAAATACACCTACACCGGCTTCTGCAGCGACGATTCCAAGGCCTACCGGGGCGAGACCGACGTCTGCGCCGATTATCAGCTCTATCGCAAGCTGAAGAACGTGGCGCTGTGGGAGTCGGGTGACGGCGTCTTCAGCGCGTATGTTTCCTGCGATTTGCCGCCGGCCACGGTGAAGGCCGCCAAGGTTTCCGGGATCAAGGTCGTGCGCCAGGGCAAGATGATCCACCTCGTCTGCGGCTATGCCGGCGGCTTGAACTTCACCTACCGGACGCGCGAGGAGTGCAAGATCGAAGGCGCCGCAAACTGCGCCGCCGATCCGGCGGCTTGCAAGGCGAGCTGCAACTGAGGGTCAGACGGGGTGTGTGTTCCGCGGCGGCGAGATGAAGGCCAGCGGGTCATGCGCCAGGCGCTTGAGCAGCAACACGCCCAGCCGCGGGATCTGCGCCGGGCCGACGCGGCGCGACTGCATGGCGACGTATAGTGCCAGTGCGAAGCTCACCGCGAGGTTGACCAACGCGATGGCGATGACGCCGGCGATGGCCCATGGCAGCGCGTCGGCGATCGCACGCGGCCCCAGCGTGGCCAGGGCAGTGCCCAGGTTGGCGCTGGAAAAGGCGACGTGGCGGATATCCACCGGAAGCCCGGTCAGGTTGCCGAGTACGCCGACCAGGCCAAGGTACATGCCGAAGAACAGGTTTCCCAGTATGGCTCCGTAGTGCGCGTCGAGGGAATTGCCCAGGCGTGCCGCCTGTTCCTGCCCCAGCCAGGCCAGTCGCGGCGCGACGGCGATGCGCGGTCCCAACTGGTGGTAGCGCGCCTGATTGTCGAAGTAGCCGGAGACCAGGCCGGAGAGGAACAGGCCGACACCGGCGACGGCGGCGAAGAACAGCGCGCCGCTGGCCAGCGGGTGAACCTCGTGCAGCATGTGGTGTAGTTTTTCGGCGGGCGCCGGGCCGTGGCCGAACGCGTACGGCCATAGCGCGGCGATCATGGCCGCCACCGGCAGGGCCAGGCCGACATTGCCGAGCACGGCGACGAACTGGGTGCGCGCCACGTTCTGGGCAAAGTCGCCGAGCCGTTCCAGTTCCTTCGGCCGCGAGTCTTCCAGCGTCGCCGCGATCGAGGCGGCGGTCATCGCCGGTTGCTTGGTCGCCACCGTGAAGCCGAGCAGGTGGATCAGGACGAAGCCGATGCCGTAGTTGAGGCCGAAGGCAACGCCCTCGGTCAGCGGCGGCAGGTGCAGC
>JAIOPW010000095.1 GCA_021413665.1 Rhodocyclales bacterium
CACGGGCAGCATCGAGTTGCCGGCCGGGACGGAAATGGTCATGCCGGGCGACAACATTGCCATGACGGTGCGGCTGATTGCCCCGATCGCGATGGAAGAAGGTCTGCGTTTCGCCATCCGTGAAGGCGGTCGTACCGTCGGTGCCGGCGTCGTCGCCAAGGTCATCGAATAACTTTTGTTGCAATACGGCGAAAAGGGCGATAAAATTTCGCCCTTTCGCGATTTGCGACCTCGCTCTTTAAGGATTTTTAATGCAAAGCCAAAAAATACGCATCCGCCTCAAGGCCTTCGACTACCGGTTGATCGATCAGTCGGCGCTTGAAATCGTAGAGACGGCCAAGCGCACCGGCGCTGTCGTGCGCGGTCCGGTACCGCTGCCGACGCGTATTGAGCGTTTCGACGTATTGCGCTCGCCGCACGTCAATAAGACGTCGCGGGACCAGTTTGAAATTCGTACCCACCTGCGCCTGATGGACATCATCGACCCGACTGACAAAACAGTCGACGCGCTGATGAAGCTGGATCTTCCCGCGGGTGTGGATGTAGAGATCAAGTTGCAGTAACTCGTAACAGGGGCGCCAACTTTACTGTCGCCTGTCGTGGTGACTTTTGTCACTGATTCTTGAAAGTGGGCCCGGCCAATCGTAGCTGGGGTTTAGGAGAATAAAATGAGTCTAGGCCTTGTTGGACGCAAGGTCGGCATGACGCGCGTGTTTGCTGAGGATGGGTCTTCCATTCCGGTGACAGTGCTTGATGTGTCGAACAACCGCGTCACACAAATAAAGACACCTGAAACGGATGGCTACTCTGCCGTTCAGGTGACCTTTGGCAAGCGTCGTGCCAGCCGGGTTAGCAAGCCCGCTGCAGGACATCTCGCCAAAGCCGGTGTCGAAGCCGGAGAAGTCCTCAAAGAATTCCGCGTAACGCCCGAGCAACTGGCCGGCTTCAAGCCCGGTGACGTGGTTGCTGCGAGCATTTTCAGCGTGGGTCAGAAAGTCGACGTCAGCGGTACCTCGATCGGCAAGGGTTTTGCCGGCGCGATCACCCGCCACCATTTCTCGTCGAACCGCGCCTCGCACGGCAACTCCCTGTCGCACAATTCTGCCGGTTCCATCGGCATGGCGCAGGATCCGGGTCGCGTTTTTCCCGGCAAGAAGATGGCCGGACATCTCGGCGATGTCGCGCGCACGACGCAGAACCTGGAAGTCGTCCGCATCGACGAGGCGCGCCAGCTCCTGCTGGTCAGGGGCGCTGTGCCTGGTGCCAAGGGCGGTGATGTAGTCGTCGCCCCTGCCGTCAAGGCCTCCTAAGAGCGGGGATGACATGGAACTCAAACTAATCGACGCTCAAGGTCAGTCCGCCGCAACCGTGACAGCTTCCGATGCGCTGTTCGGACGTGACTTCAATGAAGCGCTGGTGCACCAGGTCGTTGTTGCCTACCAGGCCAATGCCCGTGCCGGCAATCGCAAGCAGAAGGACCGTGAAGAGGTGCATCACAGCACCAAGAAGCCGTTCCGCCAGAAGGGCACCGGCCGCGCTCGCGCCGGTATGACTTCTTCACCTCTGTGGCGTGGCGGCGGCCGCATCTTCCCGAATACTCCGGAAGAAAACTTCACGCAGAAGGTCAATCGCAAGATGTACCGCGCCGGTCTGGCGGCCATCCTGTCCCAGTTGGCACGTGAAGACAGGCTGGTGGTGATCGACGACTTCGCCATCGAAGCGCCGAAGACCCGCCTGTTCGCGCAAAAGCTGAAGGCCATGGGCCTCGATTCCGTGCTGCTGGTTACGGACAACCTGGACGAAAATCTGGCGCTGGCTTCGCGCAACCTGCCGAATGTTCTGGTGCTCGAAGCGCAGCAGGCTGATCCGGTATCCCTGGTTCGCTTCCCCAAGGTGATCTTCACCAAGGGCGCCGTGGCCAAGATCGAGGAGATGCTGGCATGAGCAAGCGACCAAGCCCGAAGTCAAGGCGGCGGTCGAAATGCTGTTCAAGGTCGAGGTCAAGTCCGTTCAGATCGCCAACCTCAAGGGCAAGGTCAAGCGCGCTGGTCGCAACATCGGCCGCCGTAGCGACATCAGGAAGGCATTTGTCTGCCTCAAGCCCGGCCAGGAAATCAATTTTGCTGAAGGGGGGGCTGCTTAAATGGCTCTCGTAAAAGTCAAGCCGACTTCGCCCGGTCGTCGCGGTGTCGTCAAGGTCGTCAACCCGAATCTGCACAAGGGTCGTCCGCACGACAAGCTGGTTGAAGCCAAGTCGAAGACCGCCGGTCGCAACGCCCATGGCCACATCACCACGCGTCACATGGGTGGCGGCCACAAGCAGCATTACCGCGTGATCGATTTCCGTCGCGACAAGGACGGCATTCCGGGCAAGGTCGAGAATCTACAGTACGACCCGAACCGCTCGGCCAACATCGCGCTGGTTCTGTACGCCGATGGTGAACGTCGCTACATTATCGCCACCAAAGGCATGGTCGTCGGCCAGGCCGTTCTCAGTGGTCCCGAGGCTCCGATCAAACCGGGCAACACGCTGCCAATCCGCAGCATTCCGGTCGGTACCACGATTCACTGCGTCGAAATGATGCCCGGCAAAGGCGCGCAGATAGCGCGTTCGGCAGGCACCTCGGCGCAGCTTCTGGCGCGTGAAGGGACTTATGCCCAGGTGCGGCTGCGTTCCGGCGAGATCCGCCGGATCCACGTCGAGTGTCGCGCGACGATCGGCGAGGTGGGCAACGAAGAGCACAGCCTGCGCAAGATCGGCAAGGCCGGCGCAATGCGCTGGCGCGGCATCCGCCCGACAGTTCGCGGCGTCGCCATGAACCCGGTCGATCACCCGCACGGCGGCGGCGAAGGCCGTACCGGCGAAGGTCGTGTTCCCGTCAGTCCGTGGGGCCAACCGACCAAGGGCTATCGCACCCGTAACAACAAGCGTACGGACGTCATGATTGTCCAGCGCAGGCCGAAAGGTAAGAGGTAAGACATGGCACGTTCTATCAAGAAGGGCCCGTTCATCGATGCGCACCTGCTCAAGCGGGTGGATGCAGCCCGCGCCTCCAACGACAAGCGCCCGATCAAGACTTGGTCGCGTCGTTCGACCATTCTTCCGGATTTCGTGGGACTGACTATCGCCGTGCATAACGGCAAGCAGCACATTCCGGTCTATGTGTCGGAAAACATGGTCGGCCACAAGCTTGGTGAGTTCGCGCTGACGCGAACCTTCAAGGGCCACACGGGCGGCAAGAAGGCCGTCGCGAAGAAGTAAGGAGCGATGATGGAAACCAACGCAAATTTGCGCGGTGTCCGGCTTTCCGCCCAAAAAGGTCGCCTGGTCGCGGACCTGGTGCGCGGCAAGCCGGTAGATCAGGCGCTCAGTATCTTGGCGTTTTCGCCGAAAAAGGGTGCAGGCATCATCAAGAAGGTGCTTGAGTCGGCAATCGCCAACGCGGAACACAATGACGGCGCCGATATCGATGCACTGAAGATTACGCGGATCTATGTCGAAAAGGGCACGGTTCTCAAGCGCTTCACTGCGCGAGCCAAGGGACGCGGTAACCGCATCCTCAAGCCAACTTGTCACATTTTCGTGACTGTTGGCGATTAAGGAGGGCACATGGGACAGAAGATTCATCCGACCGGTTTTCGTCTTTCGGTCACACGCAACTGGACTTCCCGCTGGTATGCTAACAGCAAGAATTTTCCGCAAATGCTCAAGGAAGATCTTGAGGTCCGCGAATATCTGAAAAAGAAGCTGGCGCACGCATCTGTCGGTCGAGTGGTGATTGAGCGTCCTGCGAAGAACGCGCGGGTTACAGTTTATAGTGCCCGCCCCGGCGTCGTCATCGGCAAGAAGGGTGAAGACATTGAGCACCTGAAGGCCGAACTCCAACGCAAGATGGGCGTGCCGGTGCACGTCAATATCGAAGAGATACGCAAGCCTGAAACCGACGCTCAGCTGATCGCAGATTCGATTGCCCAGCAGCTTGAAAAGCGCATCATGTTCCGTCGCGCCATGAAGCGGGCAATGCAGAATGCCATGCGACTCGGAGCCCAGGGCATCAAGATCATGAGTTCTGGACGCCTGAATGGTGCTGAAATCGCACGTCGGGAATGGTATCGGGAAGGGCGTGTGCCGCTACATACCCTGCGCGCCGATATCGACTACGGCACTTCCGAGGCGAAGACCACCTACGGCATTATCGGTATCAAGGTCTGGGTCTTCAAGGGCGAGATTCTGTCACGCAGCGAGGCTCTGCTGGCTGCGCCCGAACCCGCTGTTGATGATCAGCGCAAGCCTCGCCGTAGTCCCGGCAAGCCCCGTACGGAGGGCGAAGGCGAATCCAAACCGACCCGCCGCCCGGCCAAGAAAGCGGAAGAAGTCAAACCGGACGCAAAGCCTGAAGCTGCTGTCGCAGCACCAAAGGTACCAGTCAAGCGTGTTCGAAAGGCCCCGGCCAAGACCGATGGCGTCGATAGCGCAGCGAAGGAAGGCAAGGAGTAAAAAATGCTGCAACCTGCCCGCAGAAAATACCGCAAGGAACAAAAGGGTCGCAATACGGGCCTCGCTACCCGGGGCGCCAAAGTCAGCTTTGGCGAGTACGGCCTCAAGGCTATTGGTCGTGGCCGCCTGACGGCGCGTCAGATTGAGGCTGCGCGTCGTGCCATGACCCGCCACATCAAGCGTGGTGGCCGCATATGGATACGCATTTTCCCGGACAAGCCGATTTCCAAGAAGCCGCTCGAGGTTCGGATGGGTAACGGCAAGGGTTCCCCGGAGTATTGGGTCGCCGAAATCCAGCCCGGCAAGGTACTTTACGAGATGGACGGTGTCGATGAGACTCTGGCGCGCGAGGCCTTCCGCCTTGCCGCCGCCAAGCTTCCGCTCGAGACCACCTTCGTCACCCGTCATTTGGGATAAGCCATGAAGACAAGTGAGCTGAGAGCTAAGAACGACGTGGATCTGCAAAAGGAACTGCTGGAGCTGCGCAAAGCGCAATTCGGCCTTCGCATGCAGGTGGCTACACAACAGCTGACCAATACCAGCCAGGTCGGCAAGGTGCGCAAGGACATCGCGCGCATCAAGACAATTCAGCGTGAGAAGGCGGCGGCGAAATGACGGATGCGACCACTCAAACCGTGCGGCGCACCCTTCAGGGTCGCGTTGTTTCGGACAAGATGCAGAAGACGGTGACGGTTCTGGTCGAGCGCAAGGTCAAGCACCCTGTGATCGGCAAGATCATGACCCGTTCGAAGAAATACCACGCCCACGTCGAAGGCCTGGAAACGGTAGCCGGCGATCTGGTTCAGATCGAGGAATGCGCTCCGATTTCAAAAACCAAGGCATGGCGTGTCGCCAAGGTTGTGGAGAAGGCCCGTATCGTTTGATCGTACCTCTGCGCAACGATATACCGCACTTTATTCG
Source organism: Rhodocyclales bacterium (assembly GCA_021413665.1). GTDB lineage: Bacteria > Pseudomonadota > Gammaproteobacteria > Burkholderiales > Rhodocyclaceae > Sulfuritalea. Next base: position 5,420 of record JAIOPW010000095.1, read on the forward strand.
CGATAGTAGTTGACAACAGGATGGCGGGATGTAAAATTTCGCCTCTTTGCTCCGTCGGGACCGTTTCTCTTCCCGACATTCCAGCCCCCAGCGGGCTCCAAGACTGATCGTGAATGTAAATGCATCCACGGATTAAGTTGGAGATGAAAATATGATTCAAATGCAGTCTTTGCTGGATGTCGCCGATAACACGGGCGCGCGTTCGGTCATGTGCATCAAGGTGCTTGGTGGTTCCAAGCGCCGCTATGCCGGCATTGGTGATGTTATCAAGGTCAGTATCAAGGATGCCGCGCCGCGTGGTCGTGTCAAGAAAGGCGAAGTCTATAGCGCAGTGGTGGTGCGTACGGCCAAGGGTGTTCGTCGTTCCGACGGATCGCTCATCAAGTTCGATGGCAACGCGGCAGTTCTGCTCAACAACAAGCTGGAGCCGATCGGTACGCGCATCTTCGGCCCAGTCACGCGCGAGCTGCGCACCGAGCGATTCATGAAGATCGTCTCGCTGGCTCCCGAGGTTCTTTGAACCGGCACTCGAGGACTCGATCATGAACAAGATTCGCAAGGGTGACGACGTGGTCGTCACCACAGGCAAGGACAAGGGCAAGCGCGGCGTCGTGCTCAACTGTGTGGACGCCGATCGGCTGCTGGTTGAGGGCATCAATCGCGTCAAGAAGCACACCAAGCCTAACCCGATGAAGGGTGACCAGGGCGGCATTGTCGAGAAGGAAATGCCGATCAATATTTCCAACGTGGCGCTGTTCAATCCGGCCACCCAGAAAGCGGATCGCGTCGGCTTCAAGCTGCTCGATGACGGCCGCAAGGTTCGGGTGTTCAGGTCCAACGGCGAAGTCGTTGACGCGTAAGGATCAGTGATGGCGCGCTTGCAGGAATACTACAAACAGACGGTGGTCCCCGAACTTCTGACGAAGTTCGGCTACAAGTCCATCATGGAAGTCCCGCGCATCACAAAGATCACCCTGAACATGGGTGTGGGTGAGGCGGTCGGCGACAAGAAGGTACTCGATCACGCGGTCGGCGACATGGCCAAGATCGCGGGCCAGAAGCCGGTCGTGACCAAGGCCCGCAAGGCCATTGCGGGTTTCAAGATTCGCGAGGGCTACCCGATCGGATGCATGCTTACCTTGCGCGGGAACAAGATGTACGAGTTCCTTGATCGCCTGGTGACCATCGCCATGCCGCGTATTCGCGACTTCCGGGGTATCTCCGGCAAGGGTTTCGACGGGCGCGGCAACTACAACGTAGGGGTAAAGGAGCAGATCATTTTCCCCGAAATTGAGTACGACAAAATCGATGCGTTGCGTGGCATGAACATCAGCATTACCACCACCGCGAAAAACGACGACGAAGCGAAGGCGCTTCTCGCCGCATTCAAGTTCCCCTTCAAGAACTGAGGGACGTATGGCGAAACTAGCTCTTATTAACCGCGAAGAAAAGCGTGCCAAGATGGTTGCGAAATATGCTGCCAAGCGCGCTGAACTTTTTGCTGTGATCAACGACGTCAAGCTGTCGGACGAGGAGCGCATGGATGCGCGCCTCAAGCTCCAGCAGTTGCCCCGCAACGCAAGCCCTTCGCGCCAGCGCAATCGCTGCGCGCTGACCGGGCGTCCGCGTGGCGTATTCCGCAAGTTCGGTCTTTGTCGCAACAAGCTGCGCGAGATTGCCATGCGCGGCGAAGTGACCGGCATGACCAAGGCAAGCTGGTAAGGAGAGCGATATGAGCATGACTGATCCAGTTGCCGACATGTTGACCCGCATCCGCAATGCGCAGATGGCGGAGAAGCAGTCCGTTTCGATGCCGTCGTCCAAGTTGAAGGTGGCAATCGCCAAGGTGCTGAAGGACGAGGGCTACATCGATGATTTCGCCATTCGCGAGAACGGCGCCAAGCCCGAACTCGACGTGGCGTTGAAGTATTATGCCGGCCGTCCGGTGATCGAGCGCATCGAGCGTGTTTCCAAGCCGGGCCTGCGCGTCTACAAGGGCAAGGACGATCTGCCCCGAGTGATGAACGGGCTGGGTGTTGCCATTGTCTCCACCCCGAAGGGTGTGATGACCGACCGCCGCGCGCGGGCGGGCAACATGGGCGGCGAAGTTCTCTGCATCGTCGCCTAAGGAGCCGTCGACATGTCACGTATTGCAAAATATCCGGTCGATGTACCTAAGGGCGTCGAAGTTACTCTCACCGATACCGAGGTTTCGGTTAAGGGCCCGCTGGGAACGCTGAAGCAGTTCATGCTGCCCGCAGTGAAGATCGAGCGCGACGGTGAGCAGTTGATGTGCCGTGCGGTCGAGGGTGCTCCCAACGCCGGCGCGATGTCGGGCACCATGCGTGCCCTGCTCAACAACATGGTGATCGGAGTCACCAAGGGTTTCGAAAAAAAGCTGACTCTGGTCGGCGTTGGATACCGTGCGCAGGCGCAGGGTGCCAAGCTGAATCTGACACTCGGCTTTTCGCACCCGGTGGTGCACGACATGCCGACTGGCATCAAGGTTGAAACGCCCACCCAGACGGAGGTCCTGATCAAGGGGATCGACAAGCAGGTGGTCGGCCAGGTGGCTGCTGAAGTTCGCGCCTATCGTTCCCCCGAGCCTTACAAGGGCAAGGTTGCCATCAAAGAAACCAAGAAGAAATAACCGAGGCGCTGAATCATGGAAAAGAAACAGGCTCGTCTGCGCAGGGCGCGCAAAACCCGCGCCAAGATTGCGGAGCTCAAAATGGTGCGCCTCGCGGTGCATCGCAGCAACTTGCATATCTCGGCCCAGATTTTCTCGGGTTGCGGTACCCGCGTTCTTGCGGCCGCGTCGACCATGGAACCGGAGGTGCGTAGCCAGGTTCCGAACGGCGGCAACGTCAGTGCCGCCAAGACAGTTGGCAAACTCATCGCCGAGCGGGCCAAAGCGGCCGGCATCGAGCAGGTTGCGTTCGACCGCTCCGGTTTTCATTACCACGGCCGCGTAAAAGCGCTGGCCGAAGCCGCCCGTGAGGGCGGTCTCAAGTTCTAAGCGAGACGGACATGGCTAAACCGCAAGGCAGGAAACAGCAGCAGGTCCAGGAAGAGCGCGACGATGGGATGCGCGAAAAGATGGTCTCCATCAATCGCGTCACCAAGGTGGTGAAGGGCGGCCGGATCCTCGGATTTGCCGCGCTGACCGTGGTTGGCGACGGAGATGGTGGCATCGGCATGGGCAAGGGGAAGTCCCGCGAAGTCCCGGTCGCCGTCCAGAAGGCGATGGAAGAGGCGCGTCGCAAGATGGCCAAGATCAGCCTCAAGGACGGAACTCTGCATCACTCGGTGACGGGCAAGCATGGCGCGACGACGGTTCTCATGTCGCCCGCCTCGCCCGGTACCGGCGTTATCGCCGGCGGCCCGATGCGTGCCGTGTTCGAGGTGATGGGTGTGACCGACGTAGTTGCCAAGACGATCGGTTCGACCAATCCCTACAATGTGGTGCGTGCAACGCTGCATGGCCTGCTGGCCATGAGCACCCCGTCCGAGATTGCTGCCAAGCGCGGCAAGGCTGTCGCAGACATTCTGGAGTAAGCCATGGCTGACAAGAAGATCAAGGTCACGCTGGTAAAGAGCGTCATCGGTACCAAGCAGGATCATCGCGCTACCGTGCGCGGGCTTGGCCTGAGAAGGCTGAACAGTTCGGCCATGCTTGAGGACACGCCTGCAGTACGCGGCATGATCCGCAAGATTGCCTACCTGGTTAAGTGCGAAGGCTAAGGGGAAAAGAATGGGTATGGAACTCAACAACCTGAAGCCGGGTGC
>JAIOPW010000452.1 GCA_021413665.1 Rhodocyclales bacterium
CCGGCATTGGCATCCATGATTTCAGCGGTCTTGCCCTGCATGGCTTCGGCGCTGCGCCGACGCAGGTTTTCGACTTCGGCGCGGCGCTCGGGCAGGGGGCGCGCAAGAAAGTTCGCTTGCCACTCCTTGGCGCGCACCATGCGGCGGAATTCCTGGTAGGGCAGGTCATCGGTGCAGACCGTATCGCCATGCATCAGTAAAGTCGCCGTACCGCCGGCGCCGACTTTCACTGTCTCGGGCAGCAGTTCGATCCGTGCCTCGCGGGAAAATGCATCGCCCAGCAGGAAGTCGCGGTTGCCGGCGATGAAACAGATGCGCGGACCCATGTCGACGGTGCAGCGAAGCAGGTTGCAGACGTCTTCGTTGAAGGGATCGGTCAGGTCGTCGTCACCGATCCAGTATTCAAACAGGTCGCCGAGGATGAACAGCACCTCGACGTTGGCCGCCGCCGTATCGGCGAGGAAGGCGGCGAAGCGCCGCGTCAGGTCGGGCCGCTCCGCCCGCAGGTGCAGGTCGGAGACGAAGCGGGCGGTTCCGGCGATGGTCAGCATGGACCCGCCGCAACCTTAAACTACTTCGGCGCGCTCGATGATTACGTCTTCCTTCGGCACGTTCTGGTGGAAGCCCTTGTTGGCCGTCTTCACCGCCTTGATCTTGTCGACCACGTCCTGGCCTTCGGTGACGCGGCCGAATACGCAGTAGCCCCAGCCGTCCTGGCACTTGCCGTTATCGAGGAAATCGTTGTCGCCGACGTTGATGAAGAACTGCGCGGTGGCCGAATGGGGATCCGAGGTGCGCGCCATGGCGACGGTATAGCGCTCGTTGCGCAGGCCGTTCTTCGCTTCATTTTCGATCGGGGCCTTGACCGGCTTCTGGTCCATGTCGGCGGTGAAACCGCCGCCCTGGATCATGAAGCCGTCGATCACGCGATGGAAAATCGTGTTGTCGTAGTGGCCGGCCTCGACGTAGGCGACGAAGTTGGCGACGCTCCTGGGTGCCTTTTCGGCATCGAGTTCGAGGGTGATGGCGCCATGGTTGGTGCTGAGCTTGATCATTTTGTTTCGTCCTGTGGTGGCTATTTGGTTGCAGGCAGCAGCTTGACGGACTCGATCACGACCGGCGTCGTCGGAACGTCCTTGAGGAAGGCGGAATTGGCGGTTGGCACCCTGGCGATCTTCTGCACGACATCGAGGCCCTGTACCACCTTGCCGAATACCGCGTAACCCCAGCCGTCGCGGCTCGGGTAATCGAGAAAGGCGTTGTCCTTGGCGTTGATGAAAAATTGTGCGGTGGCCGAGTGCGGATCGCCCGTGCGCGCCATGGCCAGCGTGCCCAGCTCGTTCTTCAGCCCGTTCTTCGCTTCGTTCTGGATCGGGGCACGGGTCTCCTTCTGCTTCAGGTCCATGGTGAAGCCGCCGCCCTGGATCATGAAGTCCGGTATCACGCGATGGAACACGGTGCCGTTGAAGAAGCCGTCCTTGGCATACTGGAGGAAGTTCTCTACCGATTTGGGCGCCTTGTCCTGATACAACTCGATGACCAGCGTGCCCTGCGATGTCTTCATCTCGATCCGGGGATTGGCGGCGTGCGCGGCGACGCTGAAAAGAAACGCGAAAGCAAACAGAAACAGGCGATGCATGGAGCCTCCGGGAGTGCTATTGAGGAAAGGGTGATTCAGGCGGAGCCTTACGCCGCGCCTTCGAATACGATCTTCCAGCGACCGCTTTCCTTGATCCAGTACTGGCGCTTTTTCATCTGGTTGGAAAGGTTGCTGGAGCGGTAGTCCTGCTCGAAGGTGACGACGACGTACTCCTCCTTGCCCGGATTGCGGAACATGCTGATGTTGCCGGTGGCCACCTTGATCCAGCTTTTGCCGGCATTGACCTTGCGCTTTTGCTCGATCCAGCCCTGGTAGCCATGGCCGTCGGCATTGAACTTGTGCGAGTAGTGCCGCGCGTAGTGATCGGCATCGCGGCTTTCCCAGTCATGGCGCCACTCTTCGATCATCTTCAACAGCGAACTACGCTCGCTCTGCCAGTCGTCGAGCGACAGCCACTCGATGCTGTTGCTGATGATCACCGGCGTCAGTCCTACCTGCAGGCTCTTGGACAGGGTGTCGAGGTCCTGGTTGGCCAGCACCACGCAGCCGTCGGAGGCCCTGGGCGGGCGCGAGAAGGTGTCGGAGGGCGTGCCGTGCAGCCAGATGCCGTGGCCGTTGCGGCCTTGGCGCTTGTCCCAGTCGTTGGGATAGTTGATCGGGAAGGCGCCGCTGCCGTAGAAGTCGGTCAGCTTCTGCCGCGGCAGGCTGGAAGTGACGTGATAGACGCCGATTGGCGTCTTCTTGTCGCCCTCGCGTGCCTTGTCGGCGCCGAGTTTGCCCTGCGAGATGTAGTAGTCGGCGATGAAGCGCGGCGTGCCGTTGTCGTTCTGGTACAGGTAGAGGCGGGACTTCTGGGTGTCCACCACGACCGCGTGCTTCTGTTCCGGTTGCATCTGCAGCAGGTAGCGCGGCACGTAGTCGGCCGGTGGTTTGGTGCGGTAACCCTTGAGGCGGACCACAGCCTCGTCGCGCAGGTCGGCCACCTTTTCGCCGGAGGCCGGGCCACCGCCTTCGCCGAAGGCCATCAGCGGGCGCGAGCGGGCCAGCAGCAGGTCTCCCATCACCAGATGCGCCAGGCGAAAATTCGGGTAGGCCTTGATCAGCATTTCCGTCTGCTGCATGGCGACTTCAAGCCGGTTGTTTTCGATGGCGTCGAATACTTTCGCCAGCAGCGGCTCGGGTCCGGAGTCGGTGTAACGCGCCTCGACGGCGCCGCCGCCTTCCTTCGCCAGATGCTTCGGCGCCTTGCCGGCGGCTTCGGCCGCGCCCGCCGCAAGCAGGAGGCTGCATGCCGCAACCAGTGACAGGGGGCGCAATAGGCCGCTCATCAGCTACCAACCCGCTCCTGCAATATCTGCCACTTGCCGTCGCGTTTGCCCATTTGCAGCACCTTGTTGCTTGAGGTCTTGAGCGAGG
>JAIOPW010000451.1 GCA_021413665.1 Rhodocyclales bacterium
CTTGGTTGACTCCAGCGGCGAATTATAGCGGATCAGATAAACTCGCCGTCATGCGTAGCGCACTTCCATGTCTGCTGGTCCTGCTGCTTTCTGCCTGCGGCAGCGCATGGAACGATCCCTATCCCGCGTCGGATCGTGGCAGGAACATTCTCTACAGTGCCTTTACGGAACGGCCCAAGCATCTCGACCCCGTGCAGTCCTACAGCGAGGACGAGATCACGTTTACGGCACAGGTCTATGAGCCCCCGCTGCAATACCACTACCTCAAGCGGCCCTACACGCTGGTGGCGGCCACCGCCACGGCGGTCCCGCAGGCGCGCTACATCGATGCGCGGGGACGGCCGCTTCCCGGGAATGCCGATCCCGCGAAAATCGCCTACACCGACTACGTGATCACGTTGAAGCCCGGCATCCGCTATCAGCCGCATCCGGCGTTTGCCCGTGCAGCATCGGGGGATTTCGCCTATCACTCGCTGTCGGCGCAGCAACTGGCCGGTATTGGCACGCTGAGCGATTTCACCCAGCGTGACACGCGGGAGCTGACGGCGGAAGACTACGTCTATGGCCTCAAGCGGCTGGCACATCCGCGCCTGCATTCGCCGATCTTCGGCTTGATGGACGATTACGTGGTTGGCCTGGGCGACTTCGCCAAGCGCCTGAAGGCGGAGAAGGACAGGCCGTGGCTCGACTTGCGCGAACATCGCCTCGAAGGCGCGGAGGTCATCGATCGATACAGTTACCGCATCCGGGTGAAGGGCAAGTACCCGCAGTTCCTCTACTGGCTGGCCATGCCTTTCTTTTCGCCGATGCCCTGGGAGGCAGACCGCTTCCACAGCCAGCCGGGCATGGCGGAGAAGAATCTGACGCTGGATTGGTATCCGATCGGAACCGGTCCCTACATGCTGACCGAGAACAATCCCAATGCGCGCATGGTGCTGGAGAGGAATCCGAATTTTCGTGAAGACCGATATCCCTGCGAAGGCGAGCCGGACGACGCGAAGGAGGGGCTGACGAAGGACTGCGGGCAACTCCTGCCCTTCATCGACAAGGTCGTCTTCACGCGGGAAAAGGAGCAGATTCCCTACTGGAACAAGTTCTTGCAGGGGTATTACGATGCATCGGGAATTTCATCGGATGCCTTCGATCAGGCGGTGCAGGTGAGCGCGGGCGAGATCTCGCTGTCCGAAGACATGCGCGCGCAGGGTATCGTGCTGACCACTTCGGTGGCGACGTCAAGCTTCTACATGGGCTTCAACTGGCTCGATCCGCTGGTCGGTGGCGCCGATTCCCGGACAACGGAAAGCGCGCGCAAGTTGCGCCAGGCGATTTCGGTCGCCATCGATCAGGAAGAGTTCATTTCGATTTTCCAGAACGGTCGCGGCGTGGCGGCCCAAGGGCCGATTCCGCCCGGCATCTTCGGCCACAGGGAGGGGGCAGCCGGCATCAACCGGGAAATGTACGACTGGACAGACGGCCAGGCCCGGCGCAAGCCGATCGCCGAAGCGAAGCACCTGCTGGCCGAAGCCGGCTGGCCGAACGGGCGCAACGCGGTCAGCGGCGAGCCGTTGGTGATCAACCTCGATACCACGGCCACCGGCGTCGGTGCCAAGGCCCGCATCGACTGGCTCAACAAGCAGTTCGCCAAGATCGA
>JAIOPW010000096.1 GCA_021413665.1 Rhodocyclales bacterium
TGGCCTTCAGCGCGCCGGTGCACCAGGCCCTGCGCATCGAGCGTGTGCTCAAGGAAAGGCTGGATGCGCTGTCGCTGTCGGCGCCGGCACTGGCCCTGCACCTTTCCGTCCGTGAAATCGCCCCGCGCGATGCACGCAGCCATGTCCTGTTCGATGGTGCCGGGCAAAGGCATGAAGCGCTGGCCGACCTGATGGATCGCCTGGTCGCTCGCCTCGGGCCGCAGGCCGTGCGGGGCCTGGCCTGCCATGCCGACCATCGTCCGGAACTGGCGAGCCGCGCCGATCCCGGAAAAGCGGCTCGCGATAAACCGGCGCTTGTCACGCCGCCGCGCCCGCTGTGGCTGGTCGATCCGCCCGAAGCCCTGCGCGAGGCTCAGGGCCGCCCGCAGCGGGCCGGACCGCTGGCGCTGCTCGCCGGCCTGGAGCGCATCGAGTCCGGCTGGTGGGATGGCGGCGATGCCCGCCGCGACTACTTCATTGCCATCGACAGCAAAGGCCGCTGGCTATGGATTTTCCGTGACCCGCGTCCGTCCGGCGGCTGGTTTTTGCACGGAATATTCTCCTGAGTTGCCGGGACGTATAGCCATGACTTCCCTGCCGGCCTACGCCGAACTCCACTGTCTGTCCAACTTCAGCTTCCTGCGCGGCGCGTCGCACGCCGGGGAGCTGGTGGCGCGTGCGGTCGGGCTGGGCTACACGGCACTGGCGGTCACCGACGAATGCAGCTTCGCCGGCAGCGTGCGCGCCCATCTCGCGGCGCGCGGCACGGCACTGCGGCTGATCCACGGCACCGAGTTGCAGCTCGTCTGCGGTATGAAGCTGGTGCTGCTGGCGCAGAACCGTGCCGGCTACGGCAACCTGTCGGCCCTGGTGACGCTGGGGCGCCGCCGCGCGGAGAAGGGCGGCTACCAACTGACGCGCAACGACCTTGCCGGCTGGGACGGCGGCGGCGTGCCGGATTGCCTGGCACTTTGGATTCCCCCGATTGCAGGAGTCGGCGCTGGTGAAGCAACCGCGCGACAGGGCGGTCGAACAAAGGACGCTCTCCTCGCCGTAGCGGATGGCGAAACGGCGATTTTGGCCGCCGATGCGCGTTGGCTGGCCGAGCACTTCACCGGCCGCGCCTGGATCGCTTTCGAGCGCCACCTGCGGCCCGATGATCACGAGCGGCTGGCCCAACTGCACGAACTGGCGGCAGCCACACAGTTGCCGCTGGTCGCCGCCGGCGACGTGCATATGCATGCGCGCTCGCGCCGGCCCTTGCAGGATGTGCTCGCCGCCCTGCGCCTCAACACCACGGTGGCGGCGGCGGGCGCGGCGCTGTTCGCCAACGGCGAGCGCCACCTGCGTTCGCGCCTGGCCCTGGCTCGCCTGTATCCGCCCGAACTGCTGGCGGAAACGCTGGAGATCGCCGCGCGCTGCAATTTCTCGCTGGACGAACTGCGCTACGAGTATCCCGAGGAAGTCGTGCCGGCGGGCGAAACACCGGATTCCTGGCTGCGGCGACTGACCGAAGCCGGCCTCGCGCGGCGCTATCCGGCCGGTGTGGCGGACAAGGTGCGGGCGCAGGTCGAACACGAACTGAGACTGATCGCCGAAATGGCCTACGCGCCCTACTTCCTCACCGTGCACGACATCGTCGCCTGGGCGCGCGGGCAGGGCATCCTCTGCCAGGGGCGCGGCTCGGCGGCCAACTCGGCGGTGTGCTATGCGCTTTACATCACCGAGGTCGACCCGGCGCGCGCCGCCATGCTGTTCGAGCGCTTCGTCTCGAAGGAGCGCAACGAGCCGCCGGACATCGACGTCGACTTCGAGCACCAGCGGCGCGAGGAAGTCATCCAGTACATCTACGCCAAATACGGCCGCGAACGTGCCGCGCTGGCCGCCGCCGTGATCACCTGGCGCACCCGCAGCGCCTTGCGCGATGCCGGACGCGCGCTGGGCTTTCCGCTGGAAGCCATCGATCGCCTCGCCGGCAACCTGGCGTGGTGGGAAAAGCGCGACGAACTGCCGCAGCGTTTTGCCGAAGCCGGGCTCGATCCCGGGCAACCGAGCGTGCAGCGCTGGCTGGCCATCGCGCAGATGCTGATCGGCTTTCCGCGCCATCTGTCGCAGCACGTCGGCGGCTTCGTCATCGCGCGTTCGCGCCTCGACCGCCTGGTGCCGGTGGAAAACGCCGCGATGCCGGAGCGCACCGTGATCCAGTGGGACAAGGACGACATCGACGCGCTGGGCCTGATGAAGGTCGACGTGCTGGCGCTGGGCATGTTGAGCGCGATCCGCCGCATGCTGGCCGAAGTAGCGCGGCGACACGGCAGGCCGTTTGCCCTGGCCGACGTGCCGGCCGAGGACGCCGCCACCTATGCGATGGTTTCACGCGCCGACACCGTCGGCGTGTTCCAGGTCGAGTCGCGGGCGCAGATGGCCATGCTGCCGCGCTTGCGGCCGGCCTGCTTCTACGACCTGGTGATCGAAGTGGCGCTGGTGCGCCCCGGCCCGATCCAGGGCAACATGGTGCATCCCTATTTACGGCGGCGGCAGGGGCTGGAACCGGTGAGTTACCCGTCCGAGGCGGTGCGCGGCGTGCTCGAACGCACCCTGGGCGTGCCGATCTTCCATGAGCAGGCGATGCAGATCGCCATCGTCGCCGCCGGCTTCACGCCCGGCGAGGCCGACCAGTTGCGGCGCGCCATGGCCGCCTGGAAACGCAAGGGCGGCCTGGAGCCTTTCCGCGACAGGTTGCTTGGCGGCATGCGCGAGCGCGG
>JAIOPW010000097.1 GCA_021413665.1 Rhodocyclales bacterium
GGCGCCGGCGTTGATCGGCTTCGCCGCGTAGATGCCCTGCGGCGGCCAGGGTACGGAGAACAGGATCCTGAGGCCCTGCTTGGCCAGCAGTGCATCCATCGCGGGCTTTTGCGCGGCTGCGAGTTTCCGGGCCTCGGCGTAGGAGGTGGCGAGGAAGGGCACGTTGTCGGTGCCGAACAGCGGGTTCTCGTTGGCGTAGCCGCCGAAGATGATTTCGCCGATCTGCGCCTGGCCGCCCTGCAGGGCGCGCTTGATCTCGTTGGCCTTGTACAGCGAACCACCGGGGTGCACGGTGATCTTGAGCTTGCCGGCGGTGGCCTTGTCGACGTCGGCGGCGAACTGGTTGATGTTTTCAGTATGGAAATTCGCGGCGGGGTAGCCGGTGGGCATGTCCCACTTGGTCTGGGCCGACGCGGCCAGGGCGGTGAAACCGAAACCGAGTGCGGCGGCGAGCGTGCAAAGGCGGGTTTTCATCAGCGGATTCCTCATAAAAAGGGGCGAGTCAAAAATGGAACAAGCGGGAAACAGGCGAGCAACACGTTAACATTACATTTACAAAACGTCAATAAAATGTTTCAATTATTCTGTCAGTCACTAGCGGGAGCCACCATCATGGCAGCAACAGGCAGGAAATCCAAAACTCCGGCAGTGATTGCCCGAACCGACGTGCGCCGCATCGTTTCTTCCGAGCATCTGGTCTCGGAGCGATGTCCGGAACTGTCGGAACTGGAATTCGGCCTGATCATCGCCAGCCATGCCTTCGGCCGCTGGATGACGCGTTGCATGGCCGGCGCCGGGGTCAAGGACATGACCGAGACCGAGATCCTCGTCGTCCATCACGTCAACCACCGCGACCGCGAAAAGAAGCTGGCCGACATCTGCTTCGTGCTCAACATCGAAGACACACACGTCGTCTCCTATGCGCTGAAGAAGCTCGCCAACCTCGGGCTGGTATCCGGCGAACGGCGCGGCAAGGAAGTCTTCTGGTCGACCACGGCAGCGGGGCGCGCGCTTTGCGAGCGCTACCGGCAGGTGCGCGAAGCCTGCCTGATGCCGGGCTTTTCCGGCGCGGACGAGGAGAATGTCCGCATCGGCGACCTGGCGCGCCTGTTGCGCACGATCTCCGGCCGCTATGACCAGGGTGCCCGCGCGGCATCTTCCATCTAGCTATTCAGGGGGCATCATGACCACGACACACGCCAGCCTTTCCTACCTCGATCCGGCACGGCCGGAACCCTGGGCCAGCTTCATCGAGCAGATCGACCGCGTCGCGCCCCATCTGGGCAAGCTGTCGCACTGGCTGGAAACGCTGAAGCGGCCGAAGCGGGTGTTGATCGTCGACGTGCCCATCGTGCGCGACGACGGCAGCATCGCGCACTACGAGGGCTATCGGGTGCAGCACAACCTGTCGCGTGGTCCGGGCAAGGGCGGCGTGCGCTTCCATCCCGCCGTGTCGCTCAACGAGGTGATGGCCCTGTCGGGCTGGATGACCATCAAGAACGCCGCGCTGGGACTGCCCTTCGGCGGTGCCAAGGGCGGCATCCGCATCGACCCGCGCGCGTTTTCCGCGGCCGAACTGGAGCGCATCACGCGCCGCTACACCTCGGAAATCGGCATCGTGATCGGCCCGGACAAGGACATTCCCGCGCCCGACGTCGGCACCAGCGAGCAGACCATGGCCTGGATGATGGACACCTATTCGGTGAATGTCGGCCACACCGCGAGCGGCGTCGTCACCGGCAAGCCGGTGGCACTGGGCGGTTCGCTCGGCCGGCAGGAAGCCACCGGTCGCGGCGTTTTCATTGCGGCACGGGAGGCCGGGCTGCGGATGAACGTACCGGTCACCGGTGCGCGCGTGGTGGTGCAGGGCTTCGGCAACGTCGGCGGCGTCGCCGCGCGCATTTTCCGCGAGAACGGCGCCAAGGTCATCGCGTTGCAGGATGCCGAGGCGACACTCGCGAATCCGGCCGGGATAGACATTCCCGCCGCGCTGGCCCACGTTGCCGCCAACGGCAGCCTGGCCGGCTTCGACGGTGCGCAGCCGGTGAGCGAAGACAGCTTCTGGCGCATCGATTGCGAGTATTTCGTTCCCGCCGCCCTCGAGGGCCGGGTGACACCGGCGCGCGCGCGCGGCTTGCGCACGAAAATCCTGGTCGAAGGCGCCAACGGCCCGACCACGCCGGCCGCCGACGATATCCTGCGCGACCGCTTCATCCTGGTCATTCCCGACGTGCTGGCCAATGCAGGCGGCGTTACCGTGTCCTACTTCGAATGGGTGCAGGACTTCTCCAGCTTTTTCTGGACCGAGGACGAGATCAATGCCCGCCTCGAAAGCATCATGGTCAAGGCCTTCGACGCCATCTGGCGCATGGCGCAGGAACGCAAGGTATCGATCCGCACCGCCGCTTTCATCATCGCCTGCCAGCGGGTGCTGGCGGCACGGGAGCAGCGGGGGCTCTACCCCTAGCTCGGAGTGACCTGACTGGATTTATCGAGGAGCGTCCCTTGAAATGATTGGTTAGACGGCTTCATGGAGGTCCTCCTGCTTCAAGGAAATCACCATCGCCAAAAATGCATTTAGCGAGTCTTGTACAAAAGGCTGAGGCTCTTTATAGGGTTCAATCATGAGATAGGCCCGAAGCATAGCCATCACTCGTCTCCAATACGCCGGAAGGAACTTGGGAGTAATTTCTATGGAGGCCAGAAAGCCCTGCGGGGTCGCGTACAACACCTTGTTGCGTTTATTGGCTTCTTGCCTCAAGCAATCTTTGATTTCCCTGGCGTCTTTGGATTCAACAAATTTGTCTATTTGCTGCCGATACGAAATGCTTTTTCCTTCGTGAACAAAGGAAAAATTAAAGGGCGGATGTGGAGCGAATTTGACTGGACCGATGGACGAGGCCATAGCAACCTCAAGAGCTATGTACTTTCGAGCGTTTGATTCCCTCATCAACAAGTCGATCTCTATTCCGTACTGTCTGAAACTGTCTTCAATGAACTGACACAAAATGCTGAAGAAAGGGATAAGCGCGCTTTTGTGTAGGTGGTATTGAGGCTTCAGTTCAGAAGAGTTTAAATACCCGCCTTCCTTTAGACAGTGCATCAGTCCTGATGCTGCTTCTTCTTCCGCCGTGTAACACCGAAAAGCCGCCATTGGATTGTCAATATCAAAGAGTTTCTCTGCTCTCTGCAAATGATTAATGGCCGACCGGAAGCAATGCCTCGAAATTTTATTTGGGCTTTTTTCTAGCAACTCCAAACAGTGAACATCGAAACTATGCAAATCCATTGGCGGAAGGTCCAACGTTTGAATTCGGCCTCATTTTGACCGTCGCTCTATCGAGATTGTGACAAGCGGCAAGACGGACCCAAGATCGTCTTCGCTCTGGATGGTGTAGTCGGTCCACTTGTCGTCAGCGTTGTACGTCGAAATTAGGTAGTGCTTCCGCCGAGGGTGCAGGTAAGCGAAAACTCGGCCGTCGACTTTCATGGAGATTGCGTACTTCAATGCGTCCATGGAAATTCGGCCAGGCTTCAACTGCTTTATTTGATCCAGCAGTTTCGACACCTTGGCGCGGACTTCCGCATCCGTGATGTACGTCAGATGGTCATCGAGTTTGTGAATAACGACTGTATCGGGCGGAGAGGGGATAGCTTGTTCAGAAAAGATGGGGATGATGTCGTCGCTCTTTTCAAACTTGATGCATGAGTATGTGAAGAGAGAAATTGGTGCATCTATCCACTTGCACCGATTGATGAGAGTTTGAGAGAAGCTCGGCGCGACAAGAAGCAATCGCACTGGCTGAGTCGGATCGACGTTATGACTTCCGTAGAGCCGTGCATAGGTTTCAATTCTTGCAGCAAGGTGATCGTAGTAGTCCAGGCATTGGAAGAGCATGCCGTCGTCTTCGATGACTTTCAGCTCCGCAACGACCAAGGAGCGTCCGCTATCAACGAACAAAACATCAAGACGACCGCCAGCGGCCTGTTTTTGATGATCGACGAAGACTAAGCCTTCCTCGATGAGGTCGGAGCCTTGACGAATTAGATCTTCGAGTTGCTGTTCAGATATGTCGACCTTCTTGTACTTCGACATGGCTAGATGCTCCTGATTGGTGAGGCCGAACGTTTGAATTCACCGGCCTGCGCGGCTTTTCGCGCAGGCCGGTGGAATGATGGATTGGCCATTGTCATAGATAGTCATCCAGTAATTCGCGGACACCATCGATGGCATTACCAATATCTTTGAGGTCTAGCTTGTCCCACTCCGCGTGA
Organism: Rhodocyclales bacterium; assembly: GCA_021413665.1. GTDB lineage: Bacteria > Pseudomonadota > Gammaproteobacteria > Burkholderiales > Rhodocyclaceae > Sulfuritalea. Next base: position 4,276 of record JAIOPW010000097.1, read on the forward strand.
AGTGCTGAATTTCTTAGCCCGGCATATGACTTCATGCGCTTTGCCTTCACGGTTGCGAAGACTCCGCATTTGGACAATTCATCAATCAGCGGCTCAAGCGAAAGCCCCTCAGGTGTAATGCCGTTCTTTGATGCAATGCGTTTGAGAGTGTCTTCAAGCACTGCGGAGACTAGGATCGCGGCCTCTTTTGCCTTGCCGGATTTATGAAAGGATGAGGCATGATCCAAAAAGTCATCAAAGGCTGTGGCGAAAACTTGGTACTCGAGCTTTGCGAGTAGTCCTGAATGCGCTTCTACGCGAACAGATTGAAGTACACCCAAGACCTTCTCCAGTACTGTGGTTGGGATACCGTTCTTTAGCCCTTCGTGCGTTGTTAGGCGATCTACCTCGGCGCGATAGAAACTACCTGGCGGCGCAACTTGCAAGACTGCGTTTGCAGCAGATGCCATCCATGATTGTGCTGGGGTGATTTCTTCCACCCAGTGGTCTTCACGGCTGTGACGCCGAGCCAATGATTGGCCTTGTGCAATCAACTCATCAATGCGTGCGAGAACTTGTTCCTGCATGGTTGTCTCAATGGCTAACGAATAGCGTTTATCCGCCGCTGAGGGGGAGCAGGTCGGGCACAGAGGGTCATGGCGGCGGATAAACCTCGTTGGACTGAACCGCCGGTGTGGCGGTCGTTATGGGATTGTAAGGCGGAGGTTACCGGAGTCAAGCGTTTGGCATGATGCCAAAGGCAAGAATGGCGGAGACGGCGCCGACAATCAACGCTGGCGAAGTGCCGGTCGAGCAAAAAACCTTCATGGCAAATGGCGCGGCAGGTACTTCGTGCGCGACGAGGCAACAATGTCCCCTGGCCACTACGCAGACGGAATGGCAACCCAGGCCTTCCGCTTTTGGCCAAACCGAAGCCTCCGGTTGCGCCAGAAACTTCAAGCGGACGACAGTATGTTCCGCACCAAAGGCTATCAATCCTGAAATCCGGCCAGCCGTTTTCAGGAACCATCCAGCGATGAGATCTCATGCGCCCAGGCCAGGGCTTTCATGGCGCATTGGGATACCGGCAGGGCGTGCAGTCCGCACAGGGCGGCATGCCGCTGCAGTTCGATGGGCGACTGCCCTTCCGCCGTGATGGCCAACTGCAGGGCATCGCCAAACGGGCCGGCCTCGCCGAGCAGTGCGTCATGGACGGCTGCGGGCAGCTTGGCCTGCAGCAGCAGGTCCGCCATCGGCTGCGCCATCAGGAGGTCGAGGTTGGAGAACAGGCCGAGCATGAACAGCCAGTCCGCTTGCGCGGGGACCGTGCCCTGGCCGGCCAGGCCTTCGAGGAAGGCAGCGCGCGACAGGGCTTGCTCGGTCAGCACCCGTTCCTTGTAGCCGGGTGACTTGAAGTCGAACAGCATCAGCGACAGCCAGCGATAGAACTTTTCGCGGCCGAGCAGGATCAGCGCCTTGTCGAGGCCGGTGACGGGGCTCATCAGTCCCATCAACGGGGAATTGATGTAGCGCAGCAGCTTGAAGGACAGCACCGGGTCGTGCTTGAGTTCTTCCGCGATGGCGCCGACCTCGGTATCGCTGCGCAGCAGGTTGAGCAGGGTGAAGACGCGCACGCGGTTGATGTTGCTTGCCGGCGGATGCCAGTTTTCGCGCTGGCTGACGAAGCGGCCGAGGAACAGGTCGAAGCCGGCCCGGAAGTACAGGTTAAATTCGTCGAACGAGTTCAGTCCGCCGGCAATCAAGCGCAGTTTTGGCAGGCCGGCGGGACGCGCCTCGCTGATGGACTTCAGCAGCAGTTTCAGGTCCATGCCGTTGAAGCCCGTCGCGTCGATCTGCACATGGTCGGCCGTGGCGGCCAATTCCGCCAGCCCCGGAAAAGCCGCTACCTGTGGCTGGCGCAGCAGCCAGCCGTGCGCGAACCCCGCTTGCCGCAGCGCATCCAGTTGCTGTCGCACCGATTCGATCACGGGTTCCTTGTGCACCGGCGCCAGCATCAGCACGGTGTTCTTCGTCGGCAGCGTGTGGATGCGGGGATTGTCCAGGGATTCCGGCGACAGCCTGACAAAGGCAAGCCGGGGCCCGAGCAGCGCGTCGTCGCCGAGCGAAGTCAGGCTGCGCAAGACGGCATCGTCGTAGATCTTCGGCAGGAACTCGAAATCGCTCGGCAGGCGCAGCTCGACTTCCTCGGGCATGCTGAACTGATAGGCGGCAATGCGTTCCCTGCGGTCGAGCAGGGGTTCGCGACACGCAAAGGATGGGGCCTGTTCGCCCTTTGCGACCGCCTCTTCGGAGTGATCCGTGTTCCTCTCCGGCGTGGGGCTCGCCGCAGGGTGCGCCGGAGGAGCCGCGGGTGCCTCCTTGCCCATTAGCCGGTTGAAAAAGCTGTTCATGTCGAAAGAGTACCACCGTCGCGCCGGCGCCGACTATCGCATGGCCGGCTGTATCCCTGCATCTTCCAGGCCGCGGCTGAAGCGCGACATCGAATGGCAGCCGATCCAGTAGATCAGGCCGATGAACAGATAGCCTTCGAGCTGGAACGAACGCCATTCGGGGTCGCCTGCCAGCGCCAGCGAGAGCGATCCGGTGAGTTCATAGAGGCTGACCACGGTGACCAGCGAAGTGTCCTTGAAGACGCTGACGGCACTGTTCATCATCGAGGGAATCACGGCGCGCAGGGCCTGCGGCAGGATGATCCAGCGCATCGCCTGCCAGCGGCCGAGGCCGAGCGCGGCGGCGGCGTCGTGCTGGCCCGCCGGAATCGCCAGCAGGCCGCCGCGTATGGTTTCCGACAGGTAGGCCGCGGCGAACAGCACGATGCCGGCCTGCACCCGCAGCAGCACGTCGATCGAAAGGCCCTGCGGCAGGATGATGGGGAAGAGGAAGGAGGCAAGGAACAGCACCGAGATCAGCGGTACGCCGCGTACCAGTTCGACATAGGCGGCGCACAGGGTGCGCAGCAGGGACAGGCGGGACAGTCGGCCGAGGGCCACCAGGATCGCCAGCGGGAAGGCCAGCAGCATGCCCATCGTCGCCAGCAGCAGGGTCAGCGGAAAGCCGCCCCACTGGTCGCTGCCGACAGGGCTGAGGCCGAAGCGGCCGCCGCCCATCAGGATGAAGAAGGCCGGCAGGGCCAGGGCCCAGGCCGCGATCAGGGCGCGATGTGTCAGCCGGCGTCGGCCGCTGGCGACGATCACCAGGAGGAGCAGGGCGGTCGCCAGCAGCGGACGCCATTGCTCTTCGTAGGGATAGCGGCCGAAGAGGATGATGCGGTACTTCTCGGCTACTACGCCCCAGCAGGCGCCGGCGTGGCTCGCGGCATGGCAGGCGCCGGCATCGGCACGGAACACGGCCTGCAGCAGCATCCAGTCGATCAGGCCGGGCAGCCACCAGAGCGCCGCGGCAACCAGCAGCAGCGTGGTCGCGGAACTGAAGGCGTCCGGGAACAGGTTGTGCCGCAGCCAGTTCTGGACTGATGCGGCCCGGTTCACGAGCGATCCGCCCAGCGTCCGCTGCGCCGTTCGAGCCAGGTGCTGAGCCAGGCCGTGAGCAGCGACAGGATCAGGTATACGGCCATGATCAGCGCGATGCATTCCGCGGCGCGCCCGCTCTGGTTCAGCGTCGTGTTGGCCACCGAGACCAGGTCGGGGTAGCCGATGGCGACTGCCAGCGAGGCGTTCTTGGTCAGGCTCAGGTGCTGGTTGGTCAGCGGCGGAATGATGGCGCGCAGGGCCTGAGGCAGAAGCACCAGGCGGAACAATTGGAGCCGCGTCAGGCCCAGCGCCAGCGCCGCATCGGTCTGCCCGCGCGGCACCGCCTCGATGCCGGCGCGCACCGTCTCGGCGACATAGGCGGCGGTGTAGAGGCTCAGGCCCAGCAGCAGGGCCAGGTACTCGGGTGTCAAGGCGGCACCGCCGCTAATGTTCATGGCGCCGCGCTGCGGCAGGTCGAGCAGGCCGCCTTCGCCGCCCAGCCAGGGCAGCGACAGGCCGCTCTTGCTGAGGAAGACGTGCGGCGCCAGTTGCAGCGCTTCGCTGGCGGCCGGCAGCAGGTCGGCAACCACGAAGTACCAGGCCAGCAGTTGCAGCAGCAGCGGCACATTGCGCAAGGCCTCGACATAGGCGGCGCACAGTTTGCGCAGCAGCAGGTTGGGCGACAGGCGGCCGAGTCCGACCAGGGTGCCGAGTACAGTGCTGATGAGGATTGCCGGTAGCGCCACGCGCAAGGTGTTGGCCAGCCCCGCAGCCAGCGCCCAAAGTGCGCTGTCGGTCGAATCGAAGGGCAGCAGGCTTTCGCCGATGCCGAAGCCGGCGGGTTCGAGCAGGAAGTCGAATCCGCTGCGGATGCCGCGCTCGCGCATGTTGGCGGCGGTGACGTCGAGCAGCCACCAGACTGCCGCCAGCAGCAGCGCGGCGATCAGGACCTGAAGGCCGATGCTGCGCCAGCGTTTTGCGAAAGTCGGCGCAGGCGGTACGGCGACGTGCATCGAATCAGCGCACCGGCGGCGCGTAGAGCAGGCCGCCCTTGTTCCACAGCGCGTTGGCGCCGCGCGGCAGCTTCAGCGGTGAATCCTTGCCGACGTTGCGCTGGAAGATTTCGCCGTAGTTGCCCACCGCCTTGACCGCGCGCGCCGCCCAGTCGCGTTCCAGGCCGAGCAGTTTGCCGCTGTCCTCGGCGCCGCCCAGCAGGCGCTGGATCGCCGGATCGGGGCTGGCCTTCATCTGCTCCAGGTTGGCCTGGGTGATGCCGTATTCCTCGGCTTCGATCAGGGCGAAGATGACCCACTTGACGATGGCGAACCATTCGTCGTCGCCGCGCCTGACCACCGGCCCCAGCGGTTCCTTGGAAATCAGTTCGGGCAGCACCACGTAGTCGTCGGGGTTGGGCGCCTCCTTGCTGCGGATGAAAGCGAGCGCCGAGGCATCGGTGGTATAGGCCTGGCAGCGGACGCTGAAAAAGGCCTTGATCGAGGCCTCGAATTTATCGAACACCACGGGCTTGACCTTGATGCCCTGCGCCTTGAACCAGTCGCCGAGGTTCTTCTCGGTGGTGGTGCCCGACTGCACGCAGATCTCGGCGTTCTTCAACTGCTTCGCGCTGGTGAGCTTGAGCTTCTTCGGCACCAGGAAGCCCTGTCCATCGTAGTAGGTGATGGCGGTGAAATGCAGGCCCAGCGAGGCGTCGCG
>JAIOPW010000453.1 GCA_021413665.1 Rhodocyclales bacterium
CGTCATTGACGCCGAGCGAGGTCACCACCACGTCGAACTCCGCGGCCGGCGCCTGTTGCAGGTGACGGATCAAGTCGGCGGTGGTCGCGCCGGTGAAAGCCAGCAGTTTCCATTGCACGCGGAAAGTCGGCGCCAGCGACACGGCGAGTTGCCCGCTCAAGGCCTCGTCCTGGGTCGGCGCACCGACACCGGCGGCCGCCGAATCGCCGGCGATCAGCAGGCGCAGCAGCGGCCCGCTGCCGGTATCGCCTTCACGCAAACCTTCGGGTTCGGGCAAAAAGCGGACGGTATGCCGCACATGGCGCCCCTGCGCCAGCAACACCGGGCCGAGGGCGAAGGTCGCCAGCGCGTGGCGCATCAGGGCTGGTTGTGCGTTCCGGCGCGCACGGCCAGATAGACCTCGCGCAGGAACAGGCTGAGTCCGGCGATCATGGCCAGCATCGCGGCGATGAACAGGCTGGCCACGGTGCGCGCCAGGTCGACGCCGAGCAATGCACCGAGGAAGGCGCCGGCCACCACCATGCACACCAGCAGCGCGGAGAGCACGGAACAGAAAATCGCGTGATAGACGAGGCGACTGCGCCGCACCAGCATGCGGATTTCCTGCTGCGCCGAGCCGGCCTCGTCGTCGGCACGCGTCTGCAGCCGCTCCTGCACCACACGCCGCCGGTCGACGATTCGTCCCAGCCGCGTGTTCAGCGCATTGATCATGGTCGCGATGGCGGTCAGCAGGAAGACCGGCGCCACGGCGAGCTGGATGACGCGGGCGATGTCGGTGAGGTGGGAGTCCATGCTCAGCGCCTCGTGCTTTCGAGCAGCACTGAAATCTGCGCGTCCTTGTCCTGCCACAACTGCCGTACCCAGACGGCGAAGGCCTCGCGCGTCGCCGCATCATTGGCGTAATCGCTCTTCATCAGGTGTGCCGGTACCGGCAGGATCTGGACGCGGACGATCACCCGCCGCAGCCGGCCGCAGAGGAATTCCCAGAAGTTGGGCGCGCCGTCGGGATAAACGATGGTGACGTCGAGGATGGCCTGGAAGCGGTCGCCCATGGCGTTCAGCGCCAGCGCGATGCCGCCGGCCTTGGGCTTGAGCAGGTGGCGGTAGGGCGAAGCCTGGCGCTGGTGCTTGGCCGGCGTGAAGCGCGTGCCTTCGAGGAAATTCATGACGCTGGTCGGGATCAGCGCGAACTTCTCGCAGGCCTTGCGCGTCGCCGCCTGGTCCTTGCCGCGCATCTCGGGATGCTGCTTGAGGTAGTCCTCGCTGTGGCGGCGCATGAAGGGAAAATCCAGCGCCCACCAGGCCAGGCCCATGACCGGCACCCACTTGAGCTGGTCCTTGATGAAGAACTTCAGCAGCGGGATGCGCCGGTTGAACAGGTGCTGCAGGACGAAGATGTCGGCCCAGGTCTGGTGGTTGCTGTTGACCAGGTACCAGTTGTGCGGATCGAGCCCGGCGATGCCTTCGACATCCCATTCGGTGCGCTGGGTCAGCTTCATCCAGCCGCTGTTGCCGGAGATCCAGGCCTCGGCGATGGCGACCAGGATGGGATCGATGGCGAGGCGCACGGCCTTGAACGGCAGGATCAGCCGCACCACGGCGAACAGCATCAGGATGGGCACCCAGCAGAAGACATTGAGCACCAGCAGCAGGAAGGCGAGGATGCCCAGCAGCGGCGCAGGCAGGAAGTTCAGCATGGTCAACTCAGAGCTTGTCGTTGCGCGAATATTGCTGGCGCAGGATGTTTTTCTGCACCTTGCCCATGGCGTTGCGCGGCAGCTCATCGACCAGGTACACCCACTTCGGCACCTTGAAATTGGCCAGCTCGCCCTTGACCGCGGCGATGATGGAGGCCTCGCTCAGTGCCTTGCCGGCGGGATTCTTCTGGCGCACGACCACGACGCTGACGGCCTCGCCGAAGTCCGGATGCGGCAGGCCGATCACGGCGGACTCGACCACGCCGGGCAGGGCATCGATCAGTTCCTCGATTTCCTTCGGATAGACATTGAGGCCGCCGGTGATCACCAGGTCCTTGGAACGGCCGCTGATGGTGACGTAGCCGTCGGCGTCGACGGAGCCCATGTCGCCGGTGCGGAAGAAGCCGTCGGCGGTGAATTCCTCTTTGGTCTTTTCCGGCATGCGCCAGTAGCCGACGAAGACATTGTCGCCACGAACCTGGATGCCGCCGACGCTGCCCGGCTTCACGGGTGCATCTTTGGCGCCCACGATGCGCAATTCCGTGCCCGGCAGCGGAAAGCCCACCGTGCCACCACGCCGCTCGCCTTCATACGGATTCGAGGTGAACATGCCGCCCTCGGTCATGCCGTAACGTTCCAGGATCGTGTGGCCGGCGCGGGATTTGAACTCGTCGAAGGTCTCCTTCAGCAAAGGCGCCGAGCCGGAAACAAAGAGCCGCATAGTACGGCATGACTCGCGGCCGAAAGCCGGATCGAGCAACAGGCGCACGTAGTAGGTCGGCACACCCATGAATACGGTGGCCTGCGGCAGCAGCTTCATGGCGCGCGCGGCATCGAACTTCGGCTCGAAGAACATCGCCGAACCGTTGAGCAGGGCGCAGTGGCAAGCGACGAAGAGGCCATGCACGTGGAAGGTCGGCAGCATGTGCAACAGCACGTCGCCCGGCTGGAAACGCCAG
>JAIOPW010000454.1 GCA_021413665.1 Rhodocyclales bacterium
CTACACGATGGCCCTGACCGGCAGCGGCCTGTTCATCCTGCGCGAGCGGCTTGCCGGCGACGACAGCCCGCTTTCGACAGCGCTTGCCCTCGACGAGTTCGTGCAACTCGTCGATTCGATGGGGCCGAAGAAGGAAGTCCGCATCACCAGGAGCGAGGCGGCCTTCATGAAGCAACTGGTCAGGAAGGACGGGGCGCGCTGAATCGCTGGCCCGCGGAACCGCGGCGGCCTTCTCCTCCCCCTTCAAGGGGTGGGAGTCTGGTGCCGACGGTAGAATGCCCTTTGCCCGTTCGTGACGCCACGCACACCCGATGACATCCCCGAAAATTCTGCTGACCAGGGCCTGGGCCCGCCTTATTGCCGTCTTCGGGCGCGGCATGGTGATCGCGGTCGGCTCGATCGTGGCGGTGTGCCTCGTCGCGAGTGCCGCCGCCTTCCTCTTCCTCAATACTGCTGCGCCGCGCACGCTGACGATCACCAGCGGCCCGGACGGCAGCACGTTTTATCGCAATGCCGAGCGGTACCAGAAGATCCTCGCGCGCGAAGGCGTGACGCTGAAGATCCTGCCTTCCGACGGCTCGCCGGAAAACCTCAAGCGTCTGGCGGACCCGAAAGCCCGCGTCGATATCGGCTTCGTCCTCGGCGGCGCGGCCGGCGACAGGAGCTTCGACCCGTTGATGTCGCTCGGCAGCGTGTCCTACCAGCCGCTGATGGTCTTCTACCGCGGCGAAAAACGCGAGCTGCTGTCGCAGTTCAAGGGCAAGCGCCTGAACGTCGGTCCCGCCGGCAGCGGCCCGCACGACCTGGCGCTGGCGCTGCTCAATGCGAACGGCATCGTCCCCGGCGAGGGTACGGTGCTCGACGAAACCGATTTCGAGGACCCGGGCAAGGAACTGCGCGCGGGGCGCGTCGATGCCGTCTTCCTGATGGGCGATTCCACCGCCGGCAGCGTGATGCGCAAGTTGCTGCGCGACGGCGACGTGCGCCTGTTCAGCTTCGTGCAGACCGATGCCTATGTCCGCCGCGTCAAGGTGCTCAACAAGCTGCTGCTGCCCCGCGGCGGCCTCGACCTCGGCGCCGACCTGCCGCCCGAGGACGTGCACCTGGTCGGCCCGACCGTGCAACTGGTTGCCCGCGACTCGCTGCACCCGGCGCTGTCGGACCTGCTGCTGGAGGCGGCGCGGGAGGTCCACGGCCCGGCGGGCATGTTCCGCAAGCCCGGCGAGTTTCCGGTGGCGCAGGAAGGCGAATTCCGCATCAGTCCCGATGCCACCCGCTATTACACGTCCGGCAAGGGCTTCCTCTACCGGACCTTTCCCTTCTGGCTGGCGAGCCTGGTCGCGCGCGTGCTGGCCTTGCTGGTGCCGGTGGTGCTGCTGCTCCTGCCGGCCCTGAAGTTCGCGCCGATGATCTATCGCTGGCGCGTCGAATCGCGCATCTACCGCTGGTACCAGGTGTTGCTGGAACTGGAGCGCGAGGCCTTCAAGCCGGACGTGGATGCGGCGCGGCGCGAGGAACTGCTGCGCCAGATCGACCACATCGAAGCCGCGGTCAATCGCATCGTCATTCCCGCGTCCTTCGGCGACGTGTTTTACAGCTTGCGCGGCCACATCGACTTCGTGCGCCACAACCTGCTGGCGCGCCCCCGCACGAACGAGCGCTAAAGCCCCAGCGTGATCCGGGCGCCGACGAAACGCGCTTCGATCAGCGGAAAATGCGCGGCAAACTGGCGCCAGTCGATGCCCATGCGGGCGCAGGAGAGGTCCGACAGGCGCGGCACGCGCGCCTTGTCGCCACCGCCCAGGTTGAGGGCGTGGCTCAAGACTTCGGCCACATGGACGGCGTCGGCCATTTCGTTTTCCGGTTCGTCCGCGTCGGTAACGTGGTGCGCGGCGATGGCGTCGGCCACGGCTTCGGGCAGCTTCCAACGCCGGGCCAGTTCGCCGCCGACGTGGGCATGGTCGACGCCGAGGCATTCGCGCTCGGCATCGATGATGTCGACGTCACGTTCCGCCTGCAATGACAGAGCCGCGGCATAGGCGATGGGATCGACCGTGAACAACAGCAGTTGTCCGATGTCGTGCAGCAGGCCGGCGGTATAGGCGACATCGACGTCGAGCCCGGCGCTGCGCGCCACTTCCTGCGCGCAGACCGCCACGCCCAGGCTGTGCAGCCACAGGCGGCGGGCGTCGAAAGGCGGCGCGGCACCGAAGCGATCGATGATGGCAGTGGCCAGCGTGATGTCGCGCACCCGGCTGACGCCGAGCAGCATGATCGCCTGACGCACCGAATCCACCCTCCCGGTGGCGCCGAGCGCGCCGGCGTTGGCTGCCGCCAGCAGGCGCGCCACCACCGCCGGGTCGCTGACGATGTGGCCGCTCAGCGCTTCGACGTTGACTTCCTCGTCGCCCAGCATCGCCAGGATGCGGGACACGATCTGCGGCAAGGCCGGCAGCGCATCGGCACGGGCCAGAACCTGGTCTAGGGTGAAGGGGAAGCTCACGCTGCGGCCCGCCGCCGGTAGTCGGTAACCGCCGCCGCCAGTTCATCCCGCGCCTCGCTGCTGGCGCCGCGAAACAGGCGCGCGACACGGGCCTCGACGGCGGCGACGTCGTGCGCGATCTGTTCCGCGCTCCGCGTTTCCTGCTGCAACACGTGCACGCACTCGATGCCGCGCTGGATCATTTGCCGCAGGTTGTCGATGTCGAGTTCCGTGCCGGCGGCCAGCAACAGCCCGCCATCGGCTCGGCGCACCGCCTGGGCCAGCCGCGCACCCGGCTTCAGGCCCAGGGTTGCAACACAAACCGTACGATCAGCCAAGAACGATTCCTCCAGGGAAATTCATTGCAATTTTTTCGCAGTCTATCCGAGTCAAGAGTGGCTGCACGCGAAGTCCATCCCGTGGAGCGCACACTCCCTCCCTGGCCGTGCCTGCCGGGGGAAGGGTTGTGATGTGCGCCAGGTCAGGGCAGCTCCTCCACCTTCAACAAGAGTCGGCGCGTACGAGACGCCGACCGCGTGCCGTAACTGGCAATCCCGCCCGAACTGCCGCTCTGCTCGCCGGCCGAGCCGCCCAGTTCCAGCCACTCGCCGAGGCGGCCGCTGATGGTGGTGACCAGGCGCTGCACATTCACCGATCCCGGCAGCGGCCCCGGC
>JAIOPW010000098.1 GCA_021413665.1 Rhodocyclales bacterium
GCCTTCTCCATCAGCTTCTTGGCCTCCGACTTGCTGCCCATGGCGTGGATTGCCGTCACCGGCGGGCCGATGAAGACGACGCCATTCTTTGCACAAGCCTCGGCGAAGTCCTCGTTCTCGGACAGGAAACCGTAGCCGGGAGGGATGGCCTGGGCGCCGGTGGCCAGCGCCGCGGCGATGATCTTGTCCACTACCAGGTAGGACTCGCGCGGTGGCGGCGCGCCGATACACACGGCCTCGTCGGCCAGGCGCACGTGCCGCGCCCCCGCGTCGGCCTCGGAATACACGGCCACGGTGCGGATGCCCATGCGGCGTGCGGTCTTGATGACGCGGCAGGCGATTTCCCCCCGGTTTGCGATCAGAATTTTGTTAAACATGATTTACCTCCGGGGAGAAATCGCCTGAGCACGCTTCGCGTGCAAGACGATTTAGCTTCGCTGCTGCGCCACTTCGTGGCTGGTCACCCCGGTTTGCAATCAGGATTTTCGTGAACATGGCTTCAGCCCGATGTGATCCAGTTGGGTTTGCGTTTCTCGAGAAATGCGGTCATGCCTTCGCGGCCTTCGCGTGATGCGCGCAGGCGCGTGATGCGCCGCGCGGTATCCTCGATCACGTCCGGCGTGAGCGGCTTCCAGGCCACGGCGGCGATCAGTTCCTTGCACTCGGCCAGTGCGCCCGGCCCGTTCTTGAGCAGGGCGTCGACGATCTCGCCGACGGCCTCGTCGAGCGCGGCATCGTCCACCACGATCTCGTGCACCAGGCCGATGCGATAGGCCTCGGCCGCCGAGAAACGTTCCGCGGTCAGCATGTAGCGCCGCGCGTAGCGTTCGCCGATGGCGGCGATGACGTGCGGGCTGATCACGGCGGGGATCAGCCCGAGCTTGACCTCGGTCAACGAAAACTGGACATCGAGCGTGGCGATCGCCACGTCGCAGCAGGCGACGAGGCCGACGCCGCCGCCATAGGCCGGGCCCTGGACGCGGGCGACGGTCGGCTTCGGACACTGGGCCAGGCGCCGCAGCATCTCGGCCAGCCCGCGCGCGTCGCGCAGGTTTTCCTCGCTGCTGTAGCCCGCCGCATCCTTCATCCAGTTGAGGTCGGCGCCGGCGCAAAAGCTCTTG
>JAIOPW010000460.1 GCA_021413665.1 Rhodocyclales bacterium
CCAGCGCCAGCGCGTGGCGATCGCCCGTGCCCTGGTCAAGTCGCCGGCCCTGGTCATCGCCGACGAGCCGACCGCCAACCTGGATTCCGCCACGGCGAGCCAGATCGTCGACCTGCTGCACGAGCTGGCGCGCGAGCGCAATGCCTCGGTGGTGGTCGCCACCCACGACGAACGCATGAGTTCGCACTGCGATCGCGTGCTGCACCTGATCGATGGAGAAATGCAATGAAATGGCTGATGTTTGCCTGGAAGAACGTGATGCGCAACCGCCGCCGTTCGCTGACGGCGATGCTGATCACCGCGCTGGGAACGGCGGCGGTGCTGGCCAGCGGCGGCTTTGCGCTATACACCTACGAATCGCTGGAGGAAATGACGGCGCGCGATTCCGGCCACGTCGTGGTCGCCCATGCCCGCGGCTTCGAGGGTGAAGAAGACGTACCGCTACAGCATGGTCTGGCCGATGCGACCGCGCTGGCGGAGAAATTCGCCGCGCTGCCCGAGGTTCGTGCCGTCGCGCCGCGCGTGCAGTTCTCCGGCCTGATCTCCAACGGCGACAAGTCCTCGGTCTTCGTCGGCAGTGGCGTGGTACCGGAGATCGACTTCCGCCTGCGCGGTCCTCAAATGAGTTTCATCGCCGGCCAGCCGCCCGCGACCAACGCGCCGGCCCCTGAAGTGGTGATCGGTAACGAACTGGCGCGGGTGATGAAGGCAAAAGTCGGCAGTTCGCTGACCTTGCTGGCGACCACCACCGAAGGCAACCTGAACGCCGTCGATGTGATCGTCAGCGGCATCGCCAGCGTCGGCGTGTCGGACATCGACAAGCGCCTGGTGCTGGCCGACCTGGCCTCGGTGCAGAAACTGCTGCTCAGCGACAAGGTCGGCACGCTGGCGATCTACCTCAAGGAAACCGCCGATACCGGGGTTGTCGCGGCTCGCGTCCGCGAGATGCAGCCCGGCCTCGCGGTCAAGACCTGGAGCGACCTCGCGGTGTTCTACACGGCGGTGCGTGCGCTCTACAACCGCATCTTCGGCATCCTTGGTGTGATCATGATCTGCATCGTCCTGTTCGCCATGAGCAACACCCTGGGCATGGCCGTGGTCGAGCGCACGCGGGAGATCGGCACCCTGCGCGCGATCGGCACCCTGCCTTCCGAAATCGTGCGCAATTTCGTGCTCGAAGGCATGGTGATCGGCGGCAGCGGCGCCACGGCCGGCATGCTGCTGGCCGGCATCGCCACTTTCGTGCTGCTCTTCGCGGGCATCGAAATGCCGCCGCCGCCGGGGCGTTCCGCTGGCTACCCGCTGTTCCTCAGTTTCTCGCCGCTGCTCTATGTCGGAGTCACTCTGGTGGTCGTGGTCCTCGCCGCCGGTGCCGCCTGGCTGGTCAGCAGCCGCGCCGCAAACAAAGCCGTTACGGAGGCCCTGGCCCATGTTTAAGCGAATTGCAGTAATGATGCTGGCAACGCTCGGCCTCAACGCCCTGGCTGCCGACGACGGCAAGGTGAAAACCCTGCTCAAGCAGGCCGACGAGTACCGGCTGGCCCTGGACTCGGGGCGGGTCGAAACCGAGGTGCGCAGCTTCAAGGCCGGCGCCCTGGACAAGACCCGGCTCTACGCGGTCTACCTCAAGCCCGGCCACCGCTCGCTGGTGCTGTTCCGCACCGCCAGCGAACGCGGCCAGAAGATGCTGATGCTGGGCGACGACTACTGGCTGATGATGCCGTCCAGCCAGCGCCCGCTGCGCATCACACCGATGCAGAAACTGCTGGGAGAGGCCTCGACCGGCGACATTGCGACCATGACCTGGGGTGAGGACTACGACGGCACGGTATCCGGCGAAGAGACTATCGACGGCGTGCCCTGCCTCAAGCTGGACCTGACCGGCCAGCGCAAGGGCGTGAGCTATCCGCGCATCGTGCTCTACCTGTCGAAGAAGGACCGCCACCCGGTGCAGGCTGAACTCTACGTCGCTTCGGACAAGCTGGCCAAGCTGGCGCGCTTCACCCTGGGCACGGTCGAAGGCCGCAAGCAAGTGACCGTGATGACCCTGATCGACCATTTGCAGAAGGAACGCTCGACTGAAGTGCATTACCTGTCGCGCAGCGACAAGACCCTGTCCGACGACTATTTCAACCCGGCCTTCCTGGTGCGGGCGGACCTGCCGCAATGAAAGCCTTGCGTCGCCACGGCCGGCTTTTGCTGCTGCTTGCCACTGCGGCATTGTTTGGCTCATCCGGTTGGGCTGACGCCGAGGGCGGCGCGACCGAACTCGGCTGGACCACGCGCCTGGTCGGCGAGGGCCACGAACTGCGGCGCGACAGCCCGTTCGCCGCGGGCCTGCCGCTGACCGGTTTCGGCCGCGACCGCTACCGGATCGAGCAGGAATTGCGTGGCCGTGCCGGGCCGGTTTCTCTGCTGCTCACTGCGACCGAATCCGGACAGGAGGGCGCGAAGCCCAATGGACGCTTTCTCGCCAACGAGGCCTATGTCGATTTCAGCCTCGGCGGACAGCGTGTCTCGGCGGGCAAGAAGGTGCTGGCCGGCGACGTCGGTTACGCCTTCCGACCGATCGACGTGCTGCAGCGGGAAAGCCGGATGCAGATGATGCCGCCGCAACTCGAAGGCATCCCGATGCTGAGCTGGGACAATTTCACTACCGACGGCGCCTGGTCGCTGGTGATCGCCAATCCCGGCCACCAGAAGCGCGGCGAGGCGCGCGACGACGGCTCCGTGGCCTTGAAGCTCTATCGCCGTATCACCAGCGCCGACTTTCACGGTGTGTTGCGCAAATCGACGCGCTACGGGCTGGAAGCCGGTGCGGCGACGTCCTGGGTGCCGGACGAGGCGCTGGAACTGCATGCTTCCCTGCTGGTTCAAACGCGCGGCGAGCGGCGCCTGCCAATGGCCGACACCGTGCCGGTCGCGGCGCTGCTGGCGGCGGATGGCGCCATCGCTACGGAGACCGTCAACTCGCCGCGCAAGGCGCTGGTCGGCGGCACCTGGACCACGGCGGAGGGCTTTTCGCTGCTGGGCGAAGCCTGGTGGGACGGCACTGCGCCGGTCGCCACGGACTGGCAGCGACTGGCACGGCAGGCGGCGCAGCGTGCGGCCTTGCTGGGCCTGCCCGGCGTCCCGGCCGCTGCCGTGGCGGGTGCGACCGCCGCGTCGACACGCATGTTCGACCAGGGCAACCTGCCGCGGCGCGGCCTGCTGGCGCGCCTGGCCTGGAGCGAACCCGGCGGAGGGTGGTCGCTGTCGGCCGACCTGCTGCGCTCGCTGGACGACGACGGCACGACGCTGACGGCGGCGGCGTCCTGGCAGGGCGACCGGCTGCGGCTGGACGCAGGTATTCGCCGTTACGGTGGCCGCGTCGACTCGGCCTATCGGCTATTGCCGGAAGCCGCCACGGCCTTCGTCGGGGTCAGCCTGGCCTATTGAGGCGACGTAGACCGGTTGGCGAAGCGCAAAGGCAATTCGAGGATCGCATCGCGATTGCTCCAGGAGAAGCAGGCCTCGGCCGCTTCCTTCCAGGGCAACCAGCGATAGCCCAGATGCTCGTCGGGCGCGATGCGGACAGGGCCGGGTTCGGGTACGCACAGGCTGAAGACGTGCTCGGTGTTGTGCGTGACGCCGGGCGCATAGCGGAAGCGCCATTCGGCGAAAATCTCGTAGCGGTTGGTGTGCTGCCAGTCGATGAACTCGCCGTTGCCCGCATCGATGCCGGTTTCCTCGCGCACTTCGCGGCGGGCGGTTTCGAGCAGGGCTTCGTCGTCTTCCTGGCTGCCGGTGACGGACTGCCAGAAGCCGGGGTGGCGGGCGCGTTCCAGCAGGAGCACGTCCAGCGCCGGCGTGTGGATCACCACCAGCACCGAGACCGGCTTCTTGTAGTCCATTCCCGCTAATCGGGTTGGGCCACCGTCGGCAACCAGGCGATGCCGTCAGCCTGCATGTCGACCAGGCACCAGAAGGGCACATCGTCCTCGCGCCAGGTTTCCGCCGCTTCCTGAAGCACCTGCATCAGGGCGACGAAATCGGCCTCGGCGCGGCCATGGATGCCGTCGCAATGTTCGAGGATGACCACGTAGCCAGTGGCCGGCAGCCAGCCCATGTCGAGCAGACTGTCGGTCAGCGCATCCCAGTTGTGGCCGAACCACTCGGGAAAGCGCAGCCCTTTGGCAACGGCCGCCAGCATATCTTCCTTGTTGCGCGCGGCCGCCAGGTCGACGTGCAGGATCAGGCAGCCGGCCGCCTTGGCGCCGGCCAGCAGCTTGTCAAGGGGGCCGTGCGGCAGATGATGCACGCCCGCGGCGGCGGCATTGCCGAACAGGTTTTCGTAATGGGCGGCGCTCATCTCTGAATCCTGCGAAAGCTCTTGTAGTGGTCGGCAGTGTAGTAGAAGACCACCGGCGGCTTGTCTCCGGTGACGATGCGCCGCGCGCCGCGGTCGCCACTGCCCGGCGTAGGCACCGTGTATTCGCGGTAGTAGCCACGATCCTGTTCCGGCAGGCGGCGTTCGCGATTCTGGAAGGTGATGCCATCGCGCCGGTAAGGGAAAGGCCCGCCGCTGTCGATCAGCTTCAGCGTGGCGCGTGCCTCGTCCGGCAGTTGCGCCGCCGGCACGCTGCCGACGCGGTTGTCGCGCGCCAGCGCAGTGCCGAACAGCGTTGCACCGACCAGGGCGCAAAGCAGCTTGTGCATGTTCAGGACTTGCCGACCTCGACCTGTGTTTCGACCTTCTGCCGCAGGCGGATGTGGAGTTCGCGCAACTGCTTCTCGTCAACATCGGATGGCGCGTCGGTCAGCAGGCACTGGGCGCGCTGGGTCTTGGGGAAGGCGATCACGTCGCGGATCGACTCGGCGCCGGCCATCATGGTGACGATGCGATCGAGGCCGAAGGCCAGGCCGCCGTGCGGCGGAGCGCCGTACTTGAGGGCATCGAGCAGGAAGCCGAACTTGGCCTGCTGTTCCTCCGGACCGATGCCCAGCGCCTGGAATACCCTCTCCTGCACCTCGGCGCGATGGATACGCACCGAGCCGCCGCCCATTTCCCAGCCGTTCAGCGCCAGATCGTAGGCCTTGGCCAGGCATGCGCCTGGATCGGTTTCCATCAGGACCTCGTGGCCGTCCTTGGGACTGGTGAAGGGGTGGTGGCAGGCCGACCAGCGCTTGTTTTCCTCGTCGTATTCGAACATCGGGAAATCGACCACCCACAGCGGCTCCCAGGCCTTGCCGTTGACATAGCCCTTCTCGTGACCGAGCTTGCTGCGCAGGGCGCCCAGTGCGTCATTGACCACCTTGGTCTTGTCGGCGCCGAAGAAGATCAGGTCGCCCGACTGGGCGCCGGTGCGCTCGATGATGGTCTTCAGCGCGGCTTCATGCAGGTTCTTGACGATGGGCGACTGCAGACCTTCCTCGTTGAGCTTCGATGCGTCGTTGACCTTGATGTAGGCCAGGCCGCGGGCACCATAGATCTTGACGAACTCGGTATAGCCGTCGATCTCGCCGCGCGTAAGGCTGGCGCCGCCCGGCACGCGCAGCGCCGCGACGCGGCCGCCGGAGGTGGCCGGACCGCTGAACACCTTGAAGGCGACGTCGGCCACCGCATCGGTGACTTCGGTCAGTTCCAGCGTGACGCGCAAGTCGGGCTTGTCGGAACCGTAGCGGTTCATGGCTTCGGCGTAGCTCATGCGCGGGAAGGGATTGGGCAGCTCGACCGCGAGCGCGGTCTTGAACACGCTGCGGATCATTTCCTCCATCAGCATAGTGATCTGCTCTTCGGTCAGGAAGGAGGTTTCGATATCGACCTGGGTGAATTCCGGCTGGCGGTCGGCGCGCAGGTCCTCGTCGCGGAAGCACTTGGTGATCTGGTAGTAGCGGTCGTAGCCCGCCACCATCAGCAGCTGCTTGAACAGCTGCGGCGACTGCGGCAGGGCGAAGAACTGGCCCGGATGCACACGGGAGGGCACCAGGTAGTCGCGCGCGCCTTCCGGCGTCGACTTGGTCAGCATCGGCGTTTCGATGTCGATGAAGCCCTTGTCGTCGAGGAAGCGGCGGAAGGCCATGGCGACCTTGTAGCGCAGCATCAGGTTCTTCTGCATCTGCGGGCGGCGCAGGTCGATCACGCGATGGGTGAGGCGCACGTTCTCGGAGAGGTTTTCCTCGTCGAGCTGGAAGGGCGGTGTCACGGCGGCATTGAGCACTTCCAGTTCATGGCAGAGGATTTCTATTTCACCCGAGGCCAGGTTGGGATTCTCGGTTCCGGCGGGACGGCGACGCACCTTGCCCGTGACTTTCAGCACGTATTCGTTGCGCACGTCTTCGGCGATCTTGAACATTTCGGGGCGATCGGGATCGCAGACGATCTGGGCCAAGCCTTCGCGATCGCGCAGGTCGATGAAGATGACACCGCCGTGGTCGCGACGGCGGTGGTTCCACCCGCAAAGGGTGACGATCTGGTCGACATGGGAGGCATTCACCTCGCCGCAATAATGGGTACGCATAGGTTTTCCGAACGGTTGTGGCGGCCCTGCGGGGCCTTACTGATTCTGGGCGCGCCCTTGAGGATTCCGCATGGGCGGGGCGACGACGCCCATGGAGACGATGTACTTGAGGGCTTCATCGACATTCATGTCGAGTTCGATCACGTCTGCCCGCCTGACAAAGAAGAAGAAGCCATTGACCGGACTGGGCGTGGTCGGGATGAAGACGCC
>JAIOPW010000461.1 GCA_021413665.1 Rhodocyclales bacterium
GCGCCTGGGGCAGAGCATCCGCCGCGCCTACACGCCCGCCGGCACCGCGCGGCAACTGCTGGCGATCATCGCCTCGGGCGACCGGCGCAAGCTGCTGCGCACCATCAAGGCGCCGACCCTGGTGATCCACGGTGCCGCCGATCCGCTGGTGCCACTCGCTGCGGGGCGCGATACCGCGCAGAACATCCCGGGTGCCGAACTGCTGGTGATCGACGGCATGGGCCACGACTTTCCCGATGAGCTGATGCCGCGCCTGGCACTGGCGATCGCGGATCATTGCGATCGCAGCGGGCTCACGACCAAAGCCGCTGCGTGAGTGGCATTGGGCAGGTTGGTGCCCTAAACGGAAATTGCCAGCTTGGGAAAGCAGACGCTTAGGAACGTGGAGCTAACCGGACTGCGCGGCTTTTCGCGCAAGGTCCGGTGCATTGCAGGGTTGGGCGTCGACACGCTACTGCTCAGGGATCCAACGGCGTGACGCAATTCTGGGAGCATGGTTCTAGTACCAGTCTCCGCTTCACCCGAACCACGCCGATGTAATCCGACTTCGTTGCGTTGGTGTACGTGATATGGATTTCCTCGCCGTATGGTGGGTCTCCGAAGTCCCAAGCCCAGTAAGTTCTCTTCTCGTTGGCGCTGAATAGAAAGAACTCTCCTTCGTTGGGTAGAGAGACTGGCCGGTGCAATTCACGACCCAATACTTCGCTCTGTTGAGCCAACGTCCGCCTCAAACGATCATGCTGGCGTCCCGGCAATACGCGTCTTACTGTCTTGTCCTCGGACATGGGCCGCAGCTTTGGATCAACGTCTGGCATCTCATCTCCTTGACCAAGCAACGCCCAGTATATGTGTTGGTTTATGTACCCCTTTCGGCCAATCCGCCATATCGAGGTTGGATTCTTCGAGTTGTCGAAATCTCCTTCGCTTCCGCTCTCACGGAAATAGACGGCGAGTCCGGCGGGCGCGAAATACTTGTGCGGCCACTCAATACTTACGAACAAATCATTGTCGTTCTTGTTCTCTATGACTTCCTTCAGTTTCTTACAGGCGGGATGTCTGCAATCTGATTCGGGCCTAACGACGGCTTTCATGTGGCAAAGCGTTTGGTGTTCGTATCGGCCGTTCGCCACTTTTGCTAGTGCGCTAACACTGATGCCGTCTCCATCTCCTGTGTCTGTCGAAACGAGGTAGTTGATTCCCTTGAACCTGATAAATCGCGGATCTTGAAGAACACCCAATTCGAGCGAGGCCTTCGGGACAAGCTTCTTTGCATCTTGAGATGACGGAATATCAAATAGCTCCGCATAAACAAAACGGCCACTACCTTGGATGTTCCAAGCGAATAGGTCGGTCTTGCCGTCGTTGTCGCCATCAACGATGAAGGTCCCCATTGAATAGTCCGTGCTTTCGAGCAGTTCAATCGCCGACGTCTCAATGAACTGGCGTTCCTTCTTCGTAGGCTTGCGCGAGGGGTCTGGAAGCTTCAACGCGTGGTTGCCCGCGAAATACCCAGACAGTTCCGAGCAAATATTTGTTTCGGATGCTGCGAATGTGTAGGTCGCAAAGAGGAACGTAGCAATCAGGCTGACTGCCTTATCAGCTGAGAGGGTCATGTGCAGATGTGATGAGTTGACGACGCCCAACGTCTGACATACCCGGCGCTGCGCGGCTTCATCGCGCAGCGTCCGTGTTGATGGATGGGTTGGACATCATGGCTTCTTCAATGCACGCAATCGAGCAAGGAGGTCATCAAGTTGATACACAGCTTTGAGGACTTCTTTTGTCAGCTCGATGCCTATGTCGACTTCGTCGGCGCCGATAGAACTGTATGTCTTCGCTTCGATGTGGGCTGCATCATTCCCAAGAAGACGCAGGTCATCCAGGGCGACAAAAAGCTCCTTCGGCAATACTACGGTTGCTTGAAGGGAGCTGATTCTGTCTTTGAGCGTGTTACCCGTCGCTTTCTTTTCCTCGCAAAGTTCTTCGAGCGTGCGGCGAATCATAATTGCAGCTGCGACATGAAGTCCTTCGGCGCGACACGTGAGGGCTTCCATGAATGTTTCCACTATTGGAGCTGGAATCC
Source organism: Rhodocyclales bacterium (assembly GCA_021413665.1). Classification (GTDB taxonomy): domain Bacteria; phylum Pseudomonadota; class Gammaproteobacteria; order Burkholderiales; family Rhodocyclaceae; genus Sulfuritalea. Next base: position 2,084 of record JAIOPW010000461.1, read on the forward strand.
CCTTCGGGTCAAAGTCAATCCGCTCTGGTGGGTAGGTGCGAAGGATCTCACCGGTACTGCTATAGACGCAGAAAACGTGCGTCTTGCAGGCCGGATTGGGACACATTCTCTGCCCAAGAAAGATTCCGGGAGGTACGTGAATGTCCGTGACATTCTGCAACGGCTCAAATGTTCCTACGTTTCCACATCCGGGGCATCGTATCGAAACGCGAAGATTGCCACCGGTAGCCAAGTTTCCTAGTTTGACCAACATTCGCAGCCTCCTATGATGTCCAACAGTTATTCAGACGCAGAAACGTCCAAGTTATTGCTAATAATACGGACACGGTCAAAATGCCTTTAAGGTATTGAATGACGATGAGATTATCCGATCCCGGTCTCCTTATCAATCATCAATCATACGGACAGGACTCGAGCGTCCGCTTTGCGGGTGATTTTCGAATGACGGCTGATGGCCGGGACCGGTCTTTGAATTCTGGCGCTTTGAAGCGCCTGCGACGGCTTGCTACTGCGGTGATTGAACACCGCCGCGTTCCAGCCCCTCGCTGACCTCCGGTGCACGGCGCGCTTCGCGGATCTCGCGGAACAGTACGCCGGCCTGAGGGTAAATGCGCTGCATCATGCCCAGCCACTGCTTGAGGCGGCCGGGTGATTGCACCGGCGTGAGCTTGGCCTGCACCCGCGACCAGAAGACGGCGATCATTTCCCGGATTTCTTCCCAGTCGGCGGCGGTGGCTTCGTCCTCTTGGCCATTGCGGATGCGCCTGGCCAGCAGCGGATCGGCCACCGCGCCGCGACCGAGCATGACGTCCTCGCAACCGGTGGCGGCGCAGATGCGGCGATAGTCGGCGACGGTCCACACCTCGCCGTTGGCGATCAGCGGCAGCCGGACCACTTCGCGGATGCGCGCGATCCATTCCCAGCGCACGTGCGGTCGGTAGCCGTCGGCCCGGGTGCGGGCGTGCACCACGATCTCCTGGACGCCGCCGGCTTCCAGCGCCAGCGCGCAATCCAGTGCGCGGTCGGTATCCTCGATGCCGAGCCGCATCTTGGCCGTCACCGGAATTTTGGGTGGCACGGCGGCGCGTACGGCACCGGCGATGCGCCGCAGCAGTTCGGGTTCGTCGAGCAGCGCGGCGCCGCCGCGGTTGCGATTCACCAGCGGCGTCGGACAGCCGAAGTTGAGGTCGATGCCGGACGGGTTCAGCAGCGCGAGGTGGGCGGCGTTGGCGGCCAACAGCGCGGGATCCGAGCCGAGCAACTGGATGCGCACCGGCGTGCCGCTGGCGGTGCGCGAACCGCTTTTCAGTTCCGGGCTGAGGCGCGTGTAGAGCGAGTGCGGCAGCAGCGTGCTGGTGACGCGGACGAACTCGGTGACGCACCAGTCGTAGCCGCCGGCGGATGTCAGCACCGCGCGCAGCACGTCGTCGGCGAGGCCCTCCATCGGGGCGAGGACAATTTTGCCCAATGCGCTGCCCAAGTTGCGGCTCAATGTGCGACGGGGGTGATGCTGATCGTGCGGCCCTTCTTCAGCTTGCCCATGACGTGCATTTCGCATTTCTTGCAGTCGAAGCGCAGGGTGAGCCTTTCCTTGCCATTGACCAGGGTCATGGCATCTGCATTGACGCCGGTGACCCAGCCCTTGGCTTCCTTCGGACACAGGCTGTGGCTGTAACGCAGGCAATGTTTGGTGATCATCAGCGAGACCTCGCCGGGTGTGGTGTCGGCCTCGTAGGCGTCGGCGATCAGTGCCACGCCGTGGCGGCGGTAGAAAGCGCGGGCGGGGCTGTTGAGCACATTGGCCAGGTAGGAGAGTTCATGCTCGGGATACACGGCCGGCGGCTCGACCGGCTGGGCGCGCGGCAGGCGCGGTCTTGCGGCTTCGCGCGCGGCGACGAGCTTGTCGACGGCATCGCGGCGCAGGGCATTGACGGCGGAGGCGGGCAGGAACCAGGGTTCGGCGAGGACGAGCTTGA
>JAIOPW010000463.1 GCA_021413665.1 Rhodocyclales bacterium
TCGCGCATCTCGACCACGCGGTCGACCACGTCGGATTCGGTGACCAGCGGGTCATGGCTGGTGAGCAGGATGCTGCGACCCTCGCCGGCGAGGCCTTCGAGGATGGCCATGAACTCCTTTGCCAGGTGGGTGTCGAGGTTGGCGGTCGGCTCGTCGGCGATCAACAGCTCGGGATCGTTGATCAGGGCACGACAGATGGCGACGCGCTGCTGCTCGCCGCCGGAGAGCCATTCGACCTTTGCCGCGCGGCGGTGGCCGAGCTTGAGCCGGGCCAGCAGTTCCTCGGCGCGCTCGAGAAGTTCCTTGCGCGGCCGGCCGGTCGGGTAGGCGGGCAGGATGATGTTGTCGAGCGCCGAGAGGCCCTTGATCAGGTTGAACTGCTGGAATACGAAGCCGAAGCGGCGGCGGCGGATCTCGGTCAGGAAGCGCTCGGGCAGGCCCGAGATGTCCTCGCCGTCCAGCCGTACGCGACCCTCGGTCGGCCGTGCCAGGCAACCGACCAGAGTCAGCAGCGTGGTCTTGCCGGAGCCGCTGGGGCCGCGCAAGGCCGTGACCTTCTGCGCCTCGATGTGCAGGTCGATGCCGTCGAGCGCCCAGTACTCGTTGTCGCGGCCCTGGTTGAAGGCCTTGCGGATGGAGGTCAGTTCGATCATCTCAGCCTCGCATCACCGAGTCGGGGTCGGTGATCGCCGCCTTCCAGATCGGTACCAGCACCGCGGCCGCGTAGGGCACCACGGTGAAGAAGAACAGCGTCGCCACCTGCAGGCCGTCGATATGGGGCGTGAGCTGGAAACGCGGGTAGAGCACGGCCCAGCCCTTCAGCACCGGCTCGAACATCGAAGCGGCGAAGTGGAAGACATGGATGTAGGCGGCGACGAAGCCGGCGAGGAAGGCGGTCAGCGAGATCAGCAGGCCTTCCCAGAACTTCATCTTGATCACGTCGCCGGTTTCCCAGCCGATGGCCTTGAGTATGCCGATCTCGCGCTTTTCCTCGGCCGAGAGGCCCGAGGCCTTCTCCCAGGCGAGGATGCCGAAGGCCAGGATCGCGGCAGAGAGCAGCGCCAGCACGATGCCTTCGCGCCAGTCGAAGATCGAGGCATAGGTACGCAGCACCTCGTCGCGGAGTATGGGCCGCGCCTCGGGCAAGGCGGCGGCCAGCTTCAGCGCGACATTGCGCACCTCCTGCGGGTTGGCGACCGAGAGCGCGATGTCGGTGTAATGGCCGTTTGGATAGTCGAAGAAGGCGCGGAAGCTTTCCTCGCTCATCAGCACCAGGTCGGCGCTGACCAGTTCCGATGCCTGCGGCAGCACATCGGCGATGATGAAGCTGTGCAGCTTGCCGGAATAGGAGCGAAAGGAAATGCCGTTGTTCTTCGCCAGACCGCGCGAGCGCTCCAGTGCCGGGCCGACGATGATTTCTCCGGCTTGCGGGGCACCCTCCGCCGGCACCATGAAGGTGTAGTTGGCCTTGGTCACCGCGTCGTAGTAGTAGCCCCAGAGACGGCCTTCCATCTTCTGCACGCCGCGGACGCGCCCGATCTTCTCCATGTAGCCCGGCGGAATCAGGTCGTGGCGGCCGGCCACCATGCGCTGCACGCTGTCTTGCCAGCCAGAGCTTCATTTCGCGTCATCCGTGGCGGCAGTGGCGGCCACGGCAGCCCTGAGCCCTTGCGGCGGACCGATCAGCGAGCCCGTCGGGAAATGCTCCAGCGCCAGCGGATGGTCCTGGAATGCGGAATGCAGGTCGGCCTGCGAGGGATGGCGCGTGTAACGCGCCTCGGTAAACAACGCCAGGTCGGTCAGACGCAACTGGGCCACCAGGCGCGTACGTTCCGCCTCGTCCGGCCCGGCAACGGCGCGCAGCCGCGCGGCATCGACGAAGCAAAGAACGAAGGCGCCGATGCCGGCGAGCAGCAGGACCATGGCGCGATCGGCCGGGCGCATCACAGCAGCTTGCGCACGGCCGCCACCACTTGGTCGGTGGCGACGCCCAGCGGCAGCATGTCCATCAGCTTGCCGTCGGGTCCGACAACATAGGTCTGCGAACTGTGATCCACCGCATAGCCGCCGTCCGGACGGTTCGGCTGGCGCACATAGCCGACACCGAAGGACTTGGCGATCGCGGCGGTCTCCGCCGACGTGCCGACCGCGCCGAGCATCGCCGGATGGAAGTAGGCGACGTAGTCCTTGAGTTTGGCCGGCGTGTCGCGCTCGGGATCGACCGAGACCATGATCATTTGTGTCCGCGCCCGCTCGGCCGGCGTCAGGGCGTTGAGCGCCGCCGCACCGGCGGCCATCGAAACCGGGCAGACATCGGGACAATTGACGTAGCCGAAGTAGACCAGCAGCACCTTGCCGCGCAGGGCCTTGGTGTCGAGCGGCCCGGCTGTGCTTTGCAGCACGAAGTCGCCCCCCGGCGGGCGGGCGGCCAGTACGCGTTCCCCCATGCCGGAATCGGAACAGGCGGCAAGGAAGACAAAGGCGAGGACCGCGGCGAAGCCGCGCAGCAATTGGCGGGTGGTTTTCATTTCATTCATTTCTCCGCGGCATTTCAAGGCAGCGGATGCGGCGCCCCGGAACAGCGCCCGCCGACCACAAGGGCCGGATCGGGACGGTCGATGCGTTTAGACGCGGTTGGCGGCGCGCATCAGGGCGCCGCGCAGGGCGATGGTCAGGCTGGAGCCGAGGCCGATACGCTGGGCCACGGCCGGCAGGATGATCAGGGAAGCGAGGGCGAAACCCGCGCCGAGCAGCAGCGATCCAATCTCGCCCTTGTCGGCCGCCGTATCCTGTGCGTTCTGTGTCATCGGGCATCTCCCTCAATTCGATTCGCGTATGCGGGATCATAAGACGCCGCACTCGCGCCA
>JAIOPW010000464.1 GCA_021413665.1 Rhodocyclales bacterium
TGCAAACGCCGCCCTCGATTTCCGAGCAGGCTCCGCCGCGGCTCGAATCGGCGCGCCTGGTGATCGAAACCGCGCTGATGGAAGGGCGCAAGGTGCTCAACGAAATGGAATCGAAGGCCGTGCTCGCCGCCTTCCGCATTCCCATCGCGCAAACCGTGGTGGCCCGCTCCGCGTCGGAAGCCATGGTGCTCGCCGAAGAACTCGGGCTGCCGGTGGTGATGAAGATCGATTCGCCGCAGATCGTGCACAAGACCGACTCCGGCGGCGTGCGCCTCAACCTCAACAGCCTCGCCGCCGTGCGCGATTCCTGGCTGGAAATCATGGACGAGGTGAAGAAGAACCGTCCCGATGCCCACATCAACGGCATCGCCATCGAACCGATGATCCAGAAGCCCAACGGCCGCGAACTGGTGGTCGGCATGATGCGCGACAAGATTTTCGGCCCCACCATCGTCTTCGGCCCCGGCGGCACCAGCGTCGAGGCCTACAACAGCGACCGCGCCGTGGCATTGCCGCCGCTCAATTCCGTTCTGGTGGCCGACATGCTGGCATCGACCCGGACCACCGCGCGACTCGGTGAATTCCGCAACATGCCGCCGGTCGACATGGCGGCGATCGAGTCCGTCCTGCTGCGCGTCTCGGCGATGGTCTGCGAACTGCCCTGGATCAGCTCGATGGATATCAATCCGCTGATCGTCGACGAGAACGGCGCGGTGGCCGTGGACGCGCGCATCGTCATCGAGAACATGCCGATCACCGCGGGACGCTATGACCACATGGCGATCCACCCTTACCCGTCGCACCTGAAGACCGGCTTCCAGGCCAAGGACGGCTCGCAGGTCACGATACGCCCGATCAAGCCCGAAGACGTGCGCATGGAACAGGAATTCGTCAAGGCCCTGTCGCCCGAGTCGCGCTACATGCGCTTCATGAACACCATCCGCGAAGTTTCGCCGGCGCAGTTGATCCGCCTGACGCAGATCGACTATGACCGCGAGATGGCCTTCGTCGCCACCATCGACGACGATGGCGTGGAAAAGGAAATCGGCGTCGTCCGCTATGCCACCAGTCCGGACGGCGAATCTTGCGAGTTCGCCATCGTGGTGGCCGACGACTGGCAGGGCAAGGGTCTGGCTCGCCGCCTGATGGGTACGCTGATCGACACCGCGCGCAGCAGCGGGCTCAGATACATGCATGGCGATTTTCTCGCCGAGAACTCGCGCATGCTGGCGTTCGTCGCCAGCCTCGGCTTTGTCCTTTCAGCCCACCCTGAAGACCACGGCCTGAAGCGTGGCGTACTGGTGCTGAATTGAAAGTTCCTGAAGGCGACCCGAAGGTGGTGCAGAGCAAGTACAGCGCCGGCGCCACGGCGCGCTGCCCCTGGTGCGGCGACGATCCGCTCTACGTCGCCTATCACGATACCGAATGGGGCGTGCCCTGCCACGACGAGCGGACGCTGTTCGAGTTCCTCATCCTCGAAGGCGCACAGGCGGGCTTGTCGTGGATCACCATCCTCAGGAAGCGCGAAAACTACCGGCGTGCGTTCGACAATTTCGACGCCGGGAAGATTGCCCGCTACGGCGAGCGCGATGTCGCGCGCCTGCTGGGCGACGCCGGAATCGTCAGAAACCGGCTCAAGATCGCGGCCAGCATCGGCAACGCCCGCGCCACCCTGGACCTCTACCAACAGGGCGGTTCGCTGGACCGCTTGCTGTGGCAGTTTGTTGACGGCCGCCCGCGCACCAACCGCTGGCGCTCACTCAGCGAAGTCCCCGCCATCACCCCCGAAGCCGAAGCCCTGTCGAAGGAACTCAAGCGCCGCGGTTTCCGCTTCATCGGCCCCACGGTGATCTACGCCCACATGCAGGCGACCGGCATGGTCAACGATCACCTGGTCTCCTGCCCGCGCCACGCCGAACTCGAAGGCTGATCCCGGTCCGGGGGTCGGATAGGCCTTGCCAGCGTTCGCCGGCGATGGCCGCACCAATGTGGTGGTGCGCCCGCAGAGTGGGCCAAGCCCGCAAACAACGCGAGCAAAGCCACTCCGGATGGTTAGAATAGAAGCATCTATCGCACATTGGCATTCGGTACATGTCGCGCTTGCAAATCGGCTTCGAAACCATTCGCGAGATCCTCGAACACCGTCTGCACCAGGAGGATATCGAGCGGCTGTTGCACGGACTCGACGAGTCCGGCAAGGCGGAGCTGTTCTTCCGGATTACCGAGCTCCTGCGCCGCACCACCGCCCTTGCCGACATCGCCAACCGGGTCAACGACAGCCTCTCGCTGGACGTCCTGTTTCCGCGACTGATGGAAGTCGTTACCGAGGCGCTGAACGCCGACCGCAGTTCGCTCTTCCTCCATGATCCCGAGACCCATGAACTGTTCTCCCGAGTCGTGCAGGGAGACGCCATCGGCGAAATCCGCTTCCCCGCCCACATGGGCGTCGCCGGTTCGGTATTCACCAGCGGCGAGGCGGAGATCATCGCCGACGCCTATGCCGACGGCCGCTTCAACCAGGAGGTAGACCGACGCACCGGCTACCGCACGCGCAACATCCTCTGCGTCCCGATCCGCAACAAGAACCACGAGGTGATCGGCATCACCCAGGCGCTGAACAAGAACGTCGGCGACTTCGACAGCGAGGACCAGCGCCTGCTCGAAGCCCTGTCCCTGCAAGCCTCGGCGGCACTGGAAAATGCGCGCCTGTTCGAGCGGGTCGAACGCCAGCAGCGCGAGGAAGCCATGCTGCTCGAAGTCAGCGTCTCGATCGTCTCCGAGATCCATCTCGATCCGCTGCTGATGAAAATCATGGCGGCGGCAACCTCGCTGCTCGACGCCGACCGCGGCACGCTGTTCCTCCATGACGCCGAGCACGATGAACTTTGCTCCCGTGTCGCCGGCGGCATCGCCCGCGAGGAGATCCGTTTCCCGGCCAGCGCCGGCATTGCCGGCGAATGCTTCAGCAGCGGTCGCATCATCAACATTGCCGACGCCTACGCCGACCCCCGCTTCAATCCCGACTTCGACCGCCAAACCGGCTATCGCACGCACAGCATGCTGTGCATGCCGATCGTGGCGCGTGGCGAGCGCAAGATCGGCGTCATGCAGATACTGAATCGCAAGGGCGGCGCGTTCTGTGCCGCGGACGAGCGGCGTCTGCGGGCGTTCTCGGCGCAGGCCGCGGTCGCCATCGAAAACGCGCAATTGTTCGAGGATGTGAGCGCCGAGCGCAATTACAACGAGGCCATGCTGCACAGCATGAACAGCGGTGTCCTGACGCTGGATGCCGGTGGCGTCCTGAGGAAGGTCAATGAATCGGCGCAGCGCATCCTGCGCCGCCGCGCCGACGAGTTGGTGGGGCATCCGCTGGAGCGGCACTTCACCGGCCGCAACGCCTGGGTGGTCAAGAGCCTGGAAAAGGTCCGCGCCGCCGGCAACAGCGACATCACCGTCGACACCGACCTATTCGTCGAAGGCGCCGAGGCGATATCTGTGAATCTGGCCACCGTGCCCCTGACCAGCATGCGCGGCGAGTCGATCGGCTACATGCTGATGCTGGAAGACATCACCAAGGAAAAGCGGCTGCGCAACACCATGTCGCGCTACATGAGCAAGACCGTGATGGACCAGCTTCTGGAAGGCGGGGAAGCCGTTCTCGGCGGCACGGGGCGCGACGTCAGCGTGCTGTTCGCCGACATTCGCGGCTTCACCTCGATTTCCGAGCGCCTCGGCGCCAAGGAGACCGTGGCGCTGCTCAACGAGTACTTCACCGAGATGGTGGATATCGTCTTCGCCCACAATGGCGTGCTCGACAAATACATCGGCGACATGATCATGGCGGTATTCGGCTCGGTACTGCAAAGCAAGGATGACGCAAGCAATGCCGTGCTGGTGGGCAACAGGATGATGGCCGGCCTATACCAGCTCAACGCGAGACGAGCGGCGCGCGGCGGCGAGACGATCCGGATCGGGGTCGGCATCAGTACCGGCAATGTCGTTGCCGGCAACATCGGCTCGATGAAGCGAATGGAGTACACCGTGATCGGCGACCGGGTCAACCTCGCCGAGCGCCTGGAAGGCGCCAACAAGTTCTACGGCACCTCGATCCTCGTCTGCGACGCAACCTGGGCGGCCGTCAAGAATCACGAGCCGACGCGCGAGATCGACCTGATCCGGCTACGCGGCCGCGACAAGCCGGCGGCGATCTATGAGGTGCTCGGGCATCACACCGAGCGGACCTTTCCTCACTTGAGCGAGGTACTGGACGCATTCCGCGACGGACTGGCGCTGTATCGCCAGCGCGACTGGACGGCCGCCGAGCGCTGCTTTCGCGACGCCGCCGCCGCCAATCCGGCGGACGAACCGTCGAAAATCTACCTCGAACGCTGCCGCACCTACGCCAGGACACCGCCGCCGCTCGACTGGGATGGCGTATCGAGCATGAAGGACAGGCAGTAGGCGCTCGCCGCTGGATCGGGCATGCGGGATGCCGGCGGCAAAGACTGAAGGGATCGGATGATGGAGCTCTCGTCGCTACTGGCGCATCACGCCCGCTACCGGCCGCACGCGACCGCAGTGGTGTTCGACGATCAGCGGCTGGACTACCGGGTCTTCGACACCCGGGTAAGCAAGGTTGCCCACCTGCTGGCCGCGCTTGGCGTCAAGAAAGGCGAACGCGTCGCCACTCTTTTGCCCAACACGCTGGAACTGCTGGAACTCTACTGGGCTTGCGCCCGCATCGGCGCCGTGATCGTGCCGCTGTCGCCGCTATTGACCGGCGCCGGCCTGTCGAGCCTGATCAATGACTCCGGCGCCGTTTCCCTGATCACCCAGCACAGCCTGCTGCCAGTGGTCGAGGTGGTACTGGATGACCTGCCGACCCTGATGCCCGGCCGTGTGCTGCTGATCGACGCCGACCTGCCGCCCTGGGGCAGCTTTCGCGCACTGGCGGCGCTGGCGCCGGAGAGCGCCCCGCCCGATGCCGCGGTCGGGCCCGACGACCTGTTCAACATCATGTACACCTCGGGCACCACCGGCCTGCCCAAAGGCATCATGCACAGCCACCGCGTGCGCGCCATGTATGCCCTGCTGCTGGGCGCCGCCTGGCGCATGACGCCCGAATCGGTGGTCCTGCACACCGGCGCCATTGTTTTCAATGGCGCCTTCGTCACGCTGATGCCGGCCTTCCATCTCGGCGCCACGTACATCCTGCACCGCCAGTTCGACGCCGCCGCGATGATGGAAGCCATCGCCCGGGAGAAGGTGACGCACATCATGGTGGTGCCGGCACAGATCATCGCCCTGCTCGATTCGCCGCACTTCGATGCCGGCAAACTCGCCTCGCTGCAAATGGTTCTATCCCTCGGCGCGCCCCTGGCGCAGCGGCGCAAGGACCAGCTCAACCAGTTGCTGCCGGGCCGTTTCCACGAACTCTACGGGCTCACCGAGGGCTTCGTCACCATCCTCGACAAGACC
>JAIOPW010000099.1 GCA_021413665.1 Rhodocyclales bacterium
CTGGCCGCAAACGAGCAGAAGATCATCGACGAGCTGAAAGCCGTGCAGGGCAAGCCCGTGGATATCGGCGGCTACTACATGCCCGATACGGCAAAGGTCGAAGCGGTGATGCGGCCGAGCCCGACCTTGAACGCAATAGTGGACGCCGCGCAAGCCTGACGGCGAAGCACCGCGGGTCTGCCGGCGGCAGATCCGCGCCACGCCATGCCGGCCGGCATCGCATTGACGGGTACACTCCGGCTTCGCCCCCGAAGAGCAGCCCTCCCCGCATGCAAAAAGAAGTCAAAGAGAAACCCAGGTCCGCCATCGTCGCGGCCGTGCAACTGTCGAACGTAAGCGACGTCGAGTTCGAGGCCTCGCTGGCCGAGCTGCGCGATCTGGCCAAGACGCTCGGCTACGTGATCACCGCCACCTTCACCCAGAAGCGCTCCAGCTTCGACGCCACGGCCTACCTGGGCACGGGCAAGCGCGAGGAGATGCGCGCCTTTGTCGATAGCGAACCCGCCCCCGGCGCCTTCGAGAAGCCGCTGCACGCCGCCGCCGATCCCGACGCCGGCAAGATCGACGCCATTTTCGTCGACCATGAAATCTCTCCCTCGCAAGCGCGCGACCTCGAAAAGGAAGTCGGCTGCGAGGTGATGGACCGCACCATGGTCATCCTCGAAATCTTCCACCGCCACGCCACCTCGCGCGCCGCGCGCGCGCAGGTCGAGATCGCGCGGCTGGGCTACATGGCGCCGCGCCTGCGCGAGGCGGCCAAGCTCGCCGGGCCGCAAGGCCGGCAGCGCAGCGGCACCGGCGGCCGTGGCGCCGGCGAATCGCACACCGAACTCGACAAACGCAAGATCCGCGACCATATCGCCGAACTGCAAAAAGAGATCGACGCGATGGACGTCGAGCGCAAGACGCAGCGCTCGCGCCGGCAGGGGCGCCAGGGCCTCGCCACCGTGGCGCTGGTCGGCTACACCAACGCCGGCAAATCCACCCTGATGCGGGCGCTGACCGGCAGCAACGTGCTGGTCGAAAACAAGCTCTTCGCTACGCTCGACACCACCGTGCGCGCCCTGCAACCCGAGAGCCGGCCGCGCGTGCTGGTCAGCGACACCGTCGGCTTCATCAAGAACCTGCCGCACGGGCTGGTCGCTTCCTTCAAGTCGACCCTGGAAGAGGCACTCGATGCCGCGCTGCTGCTTCACGTCATCGACGCCAGCGATCCGGGCTTCGAGCGGCAACTGGCGGTTACCGACAAGGTGCTGGCCGAGATCGGCGCCCAGGACGTGCCGCGCCTGCGCGTCTTCAACAAGATCGATCACGTCGGCGACGCCGCCGCGCAAGCCGAATGCGAAGCGAGGCTGCGCACCGCCTGGCCCGATTGCATCGTCATGAGCGCCCGCCGCGCCGACGACGTATCCATGCTGCGAGAGGCGATCGTCGAGTTCTTCCGGCAAGACCAGGTCGAGGCCGAGCTATTCCTGCCCTGGTCGGCACAGCAACAGCGCAGCGAAATCTTCGCCTCCTGCGAGGTGCTGGAGGAGCGTGCCGACGAAGACGGCGCACTCCTGCGCGTTCGCGGCGAGCGAGAAGCGGTGGAAAGGCTGAACGAGAAATTCAGCAAGGCTTGAAGAGTCGGCGCTGCGACGGAAATTCAGACCGGCATGGCGTCCGCGCCGGACAGGACCGCCGTGTCGCCAGCGCCGACTCTTGATCGATCCAACGCACGCTGCATTAAAACAATCCCGAAAACTCTCCACCGACCCGCCGCTTCATGATCCTGGCGTAAAGCCCCGGCGCCAGCCGGCTCAGCCACCATGCCTTGCGCGCAGTGGCGTCGGGCAGCAGCAGCTTTTGTCCTGCCGCCACTGCCTCGAAGACGCGCTCGGCGATTTCTTCGGGCGAGGATTCGACGCCGCTGGTGATGCGCGGACTGCTGACCGGCGCGCCGCTGCCATCGGTCGCCGCCGTGCCGATGCCGGTGCGGATGAAGGAGGGACAAACGATAGTGACGCCGACGCCGGCGCCTTCGACTTCGCTGCGCAGGCTGTCGAAGAAGCCGTGCAGCGCATGCTTGCTGGCGGTATAGCCGGTGCGGCCGGTCAGCGGAGAGAAGCCGGCAACGCTGGAGATGGCGACGATGAAGCCCTGCCGTTCGACGATCTGCGCCAGCGCGGCCTGGGTGAGGTTGGCCGCGCCGAAGAAATTGACCTCCATGACACGGCGGATGACCTCGGAGTCGGTGTCGGCCAGCAGGCTGCGATGGCTGATGCCGGCGTTGTTGATGAGGCCGTCGAGCGCGCCGAAATGCGCCAGCGTTGCGGCTACTGCGGCCTTGCAGGCAGACGGGTCGGTGATGTCGCCGGGCAGGGCCAGCGCTTCGGTGCCCTTGGCGCGCAGCGATGTTGTCAGGGTGTCGAGTTTGGCCGCGTCGAGATCCAGCGCGGCAATCTTGGCGCCGGCAGCGGCATAGCGTTGGCACAGTGCGGCGCCGAGACCGCCGGCGGCACCGGTGATCAGCACCACGCGGCCCTTGAGTTCGCGGGTCACCGTGACTTGTTCGCGCGCGAGCTGCGCCACAGTTCGAAGACCTCGGCGGACGCCAGCTTCGGCGCGTAGCCGAACTCTTCCTTCAGCCGCCGGTTGTCGAGCACGGGCCGGTAGCGCAGGAAATCGATCTGCTCCGGGCCGTACTGCGTCAGACCCAGCTTCTTCAGCAGCCACAGTGCCGCTTGCAGCACGCCGGCGGGAAAAACCACGCAGCGCTTGCCCAACCGTTGCGCGATCTCGTCGATGTCCAGTTTGCCGTCGCCGGCGACGTTGAAAACGCCGGTCACCTTTGATCCGACGCCTTGCGCGATGGCGCCGACCACGTCCTGGTCGTGGATGAAGACGAAGGGACTGGCGGAGCCGCGAATCGCTATCAGGCGCGGCTTCTCGAACAGGTCGGTGATCTGGTTATGCACCGAGGCGCCGAGGATGGTGCCGATGCGGAAGACGATCTGCTCCAGTTGCGGCTGCCGTGCTCGATAGTCGGCCAGCATTTCCTCGACCAGGCGCTTGTGCCAGGAATAGGCAAAGCTCTGATTGCCGCGCACCGGATCGCTCTCCGTCAGCCATTCCGGGTTGTCGGCGTGGTAGCCGTAGGCCGCGCCGCTGGACGACACGATGACGCGCTTCACGTGATGGCTCAGGCAGGCTTCGAGCAGGTTGCGGGTGCCGTCAACGTCGACGCTGTATTCGAATTCGCGATTGCTCTTCTTGCCCGGCGTGACGATGGAGGCCAGATGCACCACGACCTGCGGCCGGTGGCGGGCGACGATGGCATCGACTTCCGGGGCGCGGATGTCGGCAACTTCATAGGTCACACCGGGCAGGCGCTGCGCCGGTTCGCGCACGTCGAGCGCGATGGTGGCGATGTCGCTGCGGCGCGCCAGTTCGGCGACAACCTGGCTGCCGAGGTAGCCCGAACTTCCGGTGACGAGGACGCAGGTCGCGGTCATGTCACGCCCTGTGGGTCCTTCTTGCTCCATAGCGTCGACACGGTGAGACCCGAAATGATGTGCCAGATGCCCCACCAGGCCGTAACGATGGCCATGCCGCCGAGGCCGTCGAAGAAATTGAAAATCAGGATCAGGCCCAACGCCGAGTTCTGGATGCCGACTTCGATGGACACCGCGCGCCGGTCGCGCTCGGGCAGGCCGGCGAACTTGGCGGCGAAGTAACCCGTGGTCAGCGCCAGGCCGTTATGCAAGAACACGGCGAACACCACGAAGCCGACGTAATCGAGGAAGTAGCGCCAGTTGGCCGCCAGCGCGCCGAGCACGAAGATGCCGAAGACCGTGATGGAAAATATCTTCACCGGCTTGTGCGCGCGCTCGACGAAGCTCGGGAAGCGTGAGCCGGCCCACATGCCGACAATCATCGGCAGGCCGAGCAGCAGGAACACCGCAAGCAGCATTTCCGCCGGATCAAGCGCCACCTCCTTGAGGATCTTCGCGGTCTCCGGATACAACCCGCCCCAGAGCGACAGGTTGAGCGGCGTCATGACGATCGCCACGGCGGTGGACAGCGCCGTCATGGTGATCGACAGCGCGGTGTTGCCCCTGGCATAGTGCGTGAGGAAGTTGGAAATGTTGCCGCCCGGACAGGCCGCGACCAGCATCATGCCCAGCGCGATGCTGGGTGCGGGCTTGATCAGCAGCACCAGCAGGAAGGTGAAGGCCGGCAGCAGGATGAACTGTCCGACCATGCCGATGATCACCGGCTTGGGCATGGTCAGCACGGCCTTGAAATCCGCCACCTTGAGGTCGAGCGCAACGCCGAACATGACCAGGCCGATGATGGCGTTGAGCGCCCACAGCGAGCCGGGATTGAAGTTGAGGCGGACGAGGTCGATTTCGTTCATGGGTGCTCCAGTTTATTGAGCCGGCTGCAATCTACCAACGTTCGCCCTGAGCTTGTCGAAGGGCGTGTAGGCCTTCGACAAGCTCAGGCCGAACGGCCACGAAAGTCATGCCTTCGGTTCCTCGTGCATCTTCTTGAAATGGATCAGGCCCGGTGCCCACATATGCTTGACCGGATCGACGTCGACGTGGATCACCGCGCACCCCCCCGTTGCCAGCGCCCTTTGCAGCGCGGGCTTCAACTCCTTCGGATCTGAGACGCGCTCGCCGTAGGCGCCCATGCTCTCGCCCAGTTTGTCGAACTTGATTTCGCCGAGGTCGGCCTTGATCGTCTCGTCGGGGTCGAGGTGCTTGAAGATCATGGTCTTGATCGGCCGCAGCATGAACTGCTGGTTCATCTTGACCATGCCCCATTGTTTGTCGGCGAGCACGATGTAGATCACCTGCGCCTTGTTGCGCACCGCAGTTTCGACCTCCTGCGAATGGAAGCCCATGGCGCCGTCGCCGATGATGCAGCAGACCGGCTTGCCCGGCCGCGCGATGGCGGCGGCCACGGCCTGCGACATGCCGGCGCCGAGCATGCCGAACTTGAAGGTGGAGATCACCGTGTTGGGCACCGTGACCTTGTGATAGAACATGGCCCAGATCGTCGCATTGCCGCCGTCGGCGACCAGCACCGAATCTTCCGGGAACAGTTCGCGGCAAACGGCGCCGATGTGCGCCGGGTGCATCGGGATCGCCATGTCGGAGAGCGCCTTGTCCCAGCCGGCGCGGTCTTCCTGCATTGTCTTGGCATAACCGGCGACGCGGGTGCGGCGGGCGTCGAGCTTGAGTTCGCCTTTGCGCTTTTCCAGCTCGTCGCCCAGCAGTTCGAGGAAGCGCCTGGCATCGGCGACAACGCCCAGGTCGGCCGGCTTGTTGAGGCCGATCATGTCGGCATCGAGGTCGACCTGGATGGTCTTCTGCTCGGAGGGATGACGCCAGTAGGGCGGCTTGCCCCACCAGTCGGTTTCGCCGATGCGCGAACCGAGGATCAGCACCACGTCGGCGTCGTTGCGCACCTGATGGTTGAGCTTGACGTGGGGCATGGTGATGGCCAGCGGCGAGGTCTCGGTCAGCATGCCGCGCGCCGCCCAGCTCGTGGTCACCGGCGCGTGCAGCAGTTCCGCGACGCGCTGTAGCGCCGCATAGGCGTTGCAGTGGATGATGCCGCTGCCGGCGTGGATCATCGGCGCGCCCGCCGTGATCAGCAGGTCGGCGGCCTGCTTCACCTGATCAAGAGTCGGCGCTGGCGGTACGGCGTTGCGATACTGGTGCGGCGCCCAGTAACTGACGTCGGCCTTGAATTTGCCATTCATGATGGTCTCGGGCACATCGACATGCACCACCCCGGGCCGCCCTTCCCAACTCTTGCGCAAGGCCTTCCTCACCAGCTCCGGGACGCGGTCGAAGCTTGATACCGCTGTGCTCCATTTGCCGATCTTGCCGATGACGCGTGCGCTGGTGATCGCCAGCACGCGGTTGCCGTCGGCCTGCTCGACCACCAGCCCGGGCAGCAGGTTGGCGACGCCGGGGCCGTTGCTGGCCATGCAGACGCCGAGCTTGCCGGTCAGCCGCGCATAGGTGCCGGCCATGTGTGCGGCACAGGTCTCGTGGCGCGGCGTGACGATCTCTATGCCGAGCCGATGCAGCGCCGAGTAGAAACCAAAATAGGTGCCGTCGATGATGCCGAAGACCTTCTCGACGCCTTCCTTCTGCAACATGCGGGCGATGACTTCGCCGCCGCTGATTTCTGCCATTTTCTTCTCTCCTGATAATTCGACGCGGCTGATCCGGGGAGCATGATTGCATGGACGGGCGATATTCTCAATAATCGCTTGCCTGCCATCGGGAAACCTCAAGGATAGCCATGTGCCCACATCCGCGCCTTCATCATCTGCTTGCCCTCCTGCTCGGTGCGTGGACTGCGATCGCTGCCGCCTTGCCGCTGGAAACCGTCAAGCTGCCGCCCGGCTTTTCCATCGAGCTTTGGGCGCGGGTGGACAATGCGCGACAGATGGCGCTGGGTGGCATCGATACCCGCGGCGGCGTGCTCTACGTAGGCTCGCGCGGCGCCGGCAAGGTGCATGCGGTGCGTTTCGATGCGGCCTATCGGGCCGGCGCCGTAATGCGCATCGCCGACGGCCTGAACATGCCGAGCGGGCTGGCCTGGAGAAACGGATCGCTGTATGTCGCGGCGGTGAGCCGCATCCTGCGCTACGACGACATCGACACCCGCATTGACCGCCCGCCAATGCCTGTGGTGGTAACCGACACCCTGCCGAAGGACAGCCACCACGGCTGGAAGTTCATCGCCTTCGGCCCCGACGGCAGGCTTTACGTGCCGGTCGGTGCACCCTGCAATATCTGCGATCCCGGCGACCCCTATGCGTCGATATTGCGCATGAATGCCGATGGCTCCGGGCGCGAGGTCTTCGCGCGCGGCATCCGCAACAGCGTCGGCTTCGACTGGAGCCCGGTCGATGGCGCGCTGTGGTTCACCGACAACGGTCGCGACATGCTGGGCGACGACAGTCCGCCCGACGAGCTCAACCGGCTGCCGCACGCCGGAACGCATTTTGGCTATCCCTTCTGCCACGGCGGCGAGGTCGCCGATCCGGAATTCGGCGCGCGGCGCCAGTGCAAAGAGTTCGAGCCGCCGGCGCGGAAGCTCGGCCCGCATGTCGCCAGCCTGGGCATGCGCTTTTATGCGGGGACGATGTTCCCTGCCGAATACCGCAACCAGATATTCATCGCCGAGCACGGGTCCTGGAACCGCTCGCGGAAGATCGGCTACCGGATTTCGCTGGTACGCCTGAAGGACGGCCGCGCCGTCGCCTACGAGAGCTTTGCCAGCGGCTGGCTGCAAGGCGAATCGGCCTGGGGCCGCCCGGCCGATGTGCTGGTGCTGCCGGATGGATCGCTGCTGGTGGCGGACGATCACGCCGGGGCGATCTATCGCATCACTTACCGGAAATGACCCCTGCCGCGTTGCAACAAATCCGCGCCGGGACGATACTGTGGGGCGAGGGAGTTCATTCATGACCCAGATTCAGGCCAACAATTCCGAATACATCGAAAATCGCACCTTCGACGAGATCGCCATCGGCGACAGCGCGACGCTGGTGCGCACGCTGCGCCACGAAGACATCCAGATGTACGCCATCATGTCGGGCGACATCAACCCGTCCCATGTCGATCCGGAGTACGCCAATTCGTCGCTGCTGCGGGAGGTGATCGCCCACGGCATGTGGGGCGGTGCGCTGATCTCGAACGTGCTGGGGACGCAGTTCCCCGGGCCGGGCACGGTGTATATCGACCAGTCGCTGCATTTCGCGCTGCCGGTGCGGGTCGGCGACACGCTGACGGTCACCATTACCTGCCAGAAGAAGTATCCGCGCAACAAGCACCTGGTCATGGATTGCACCTGCACCAACCAGGATGGACAAAAGGTGATCACCGGCTCCGCCGAGGTTCAGGCGCCCGTCGAGAAGATCAAGCGCCTCAAGGCCAAGCTGCCGGACTTCAAGCTGTCGGCGACGCGCAAGGCGCGCTTCGAGCACCTGCTGGAGATCACCCGCGGGCTCACGCCGATCTCGATGGCCGTGGCCCATCCCTGCGATACCGAGTCGCTCAAGGGTGCGCTGCTGGCGCGCGACCGTGGCCTCATCGTCCCCACCCTGGTCGGCCCGGAAGAGAAGATTCGCCAGATCGCCGAGGCCAACCAGCTCGACCTCTACGGCTGCACCCTGATCAACGTCGCCCACAGCCATGCCGCCGCCGAGATCGCCGTCTCGCTCGCGCGCGAAGGCCAGGTCGAAGCGCTGATGAAGGGCTCGCTGCACACCGACGAACTGATGAGCGAAGTCATCGACAAGGTCACCGGCCTGCGCACGGCGCGCCGCATCAGCCATGTCTTCCTGATGGACGTGCCGACCTATCCGCGCCTGCTGTTCATCACCGACGCCGCTGTCAACGTCGCACCCGACCTCGAAGCCAAGGTCGACATCGTGCAGAACGCGATCGACCTCGCACGCATGCTGAAAATAGCCGACCCGAAGGTGGCGATCCTCGCCGCGGTGGAAACCGTCAATCTCAAGATGCAGGCCACGCTCGACGCCGCCGCGCTGTGCAAGATGGCCGACCGCGGCCAGATCACCGGCGGACTGCTCGACGGCCCGCTGGCCTTCGACAACGCCATTTCGCTGGTTGCCGCACGCACCAAGGGCATCAAGTCGGCCGTCGCCGGCCAGGCCGACATACTGCTGGTGCCCGACATCGAATCCGGCAACATGCTGGCCAAGCAGTTGGAATATCTCGCCGACGCGCTGACTTCCGGCATCGTACTCGGCGCCAGGGTGCCGATCGTGCTGACCAGCCGCGCCGATTCCGCCGAAACGCGCACCGCCTCGACCGCCGTGGCGATGGTCATGGCGCACGCCAAACGCAAGAAGGTTTAACCCATGGCCGACGCAATCCTCACCCTCAACGCCGGCTCGTCCTCGATCAAGTTCGCGCTGTTCGCGCGCGCCGCGACGATTCCGCAACGGCCTGAACTGGTCGGCCAGATCGACGGCATAGGCGCCGTCGGCGGGCAGCCGGCCCACATGAAAGCCACCGACGCAAGCGGACGCGCACTGGAAAACACGGATCTCGACCTCGACGGTCCAGCCCAGACGCCGCACCAGGCGGCCTTGCGCCACCTCGTCGATTGGCTGCACAGCCACGAAGCAGGCTGGCGCATCGCCGGTGTCGGCCATCGGGTGGTGCATGGCGCACAGAAATTCTCGCAACCCATCGTGCTTGACGCCGCCATGGTGGATGCACTGCGCGGCTTCATTCCTCTGGCGCCGCTACACCAGCCGCACAATCTTGCAGGCATCGACGCGCTGACGGCGGCGCTGCCCGGTGTGCCGCAAGTGGCCTGCTTCGACACGGCCTTCCACCGCAGCCAGCCGGAGCTGGCCCAGCTCTTCGCCCTGCCGCGCGCCATCACCGCACAGGGTGTGCGCCGTTACGGATTCCACGGCCTGTCCTATGAATACATCGCCGAAGTGCTGCCGCAGTACATCGGCGAGAAAAGTGCTCGCGGCCGCGTCATCGTCGCCCACCTCGGCAATGGCGCGTCGATGTGTGCCATGAACAAGCTGAAGAGCCAGGCGTCTACCATGGGCTTCACCGCCGTCGACGGCCTGATGATGGGTACCCGCACCGGTAATCTGGACCCCGGCGTGCTGCTTTACCTGATGGACTACCAACAGATGGACGCCAAGGCGCTGACCCGGCTGCTCTACAAGGAATCGGGCCTGCTCGGGGTTTCCGGCATCAGCCAGGACATGCGGGTGTTGCTCGATTCAGCCGCACCCGAAGCGCGCGAAGCCGTCGACCTGTTTTGCTACCGCATCGTGCGCGAGATCGGCTCGCTGGCCGCCGCGTTGGGCGGACTCGATGCCCTGGTATTTACCGGCGGCATCGGCGAACGCGGCGCGCAGGTACGGCGGCAGGTTGGCGATCAACTCGGCTGGCTCGGAGTGGGCCTCGATTCCGCCGCCAACGAGGCGAATGCACCAAAAATTTCGGCAAAAGACAGCCGGGTGGACGTCTGCGTGATACCCACAAACGAGGAATGGATTATCGCGCGACACACCGCGGAACTAATTGGCTGAGCGGGTACTTTCAGCGCTTTCCAGTCCTGTCCGGCCTGTCAACCCCCTGAGCGGCAGACGGAAAACCGCCTTAGCAAGAAGCAGCCCAGTTGCGCCTCATGCCAAATCTCGAAAAGCGCGGCCATCCTCCTGTTTTTCTTCCCCTTTCAGCCGGGCAAAACATACTATATCTAGTAGGGCGTACCCATCACCCGCACTAGAGTTTTTTGTAACCCATTGTTTTCATTGATGCAAAAATTTTCTTCTTTTCAGCAATCGGAGCCGGGGTTATGCTTCGGCGCTCACTGGATACTTAAACGGATATAGCCTTCGGAAGAGACCATGAACACGACAATAAATAATACCGAGGAATCAATGAATTACGAGCACACGGGGCAGATGGGCCTGCCTCTGCCGCAGGAGATATCAGGCGAAGTCCTGATTGAAAAATATGCCAAAGGCACGGAACGCGACGTGCGCGACGTGCGCAGCCGGGTAGCTCGCGCGCTGGCATCGATCGAAGTCGAAGACAAACGCAGTTATTGGGAGGCGCGCTTCCTCGAAGCCCAGGAAAACGGCTTCGTTCCCGCCGGCCGCATCAACTCGGCCGCGGGCACCGATCTGTGCGCCACGCTGATCAACTGTTTCGTGCAACCGGTGGGCGATTCAATCTCTGAAATCGTCGACGGCCGCCCCGGCATCTACACCGCGCTGCTGCAGGCCGCCGAAACCATGCGCCGCGGCGGCGGCGTCGGCTACGACTTCTCTTCCATCCGTCCGATCGGCGCTCACGTCAAGGGCACGCAATCGCGCGCTTCCGGCCCGGTCTCCTACATGCGGGTCTTTGACCGCTCCTGCGAGACGGTCGAATCCGCCGGCAGCCGCCGCGGCGCGCAAATGGGCGTACTGCGCTGCGACCACCCGGACATCGAGGAATTCATCCACGCCAAGGACGCGGGCGACCTCACCAACTTCAACATTTCGGTTGGCGTCACCGATCCCTTCATGCAGGCCGTCGAAGCCGACGGCGAAATCGAACTCACGCACCGCGCCACCCCTTCGGCCGACATCAAGGCTGCCGGAGCCTACCAGCGCGGCGACAGCATGTGGGTCTATCGCAAGGTGCGTGCCCGTGACCTGTGGGAGCAGATCATGCGTTCCACCTACGATCACGCCGAGCCGGGCATCCTGTTCCTCGATCGGATGAACAAGGACAACAACCTCTACTACTGCGAGACCATCGAGGCCACCAATCCCTGCGCCGAGCAACCGCTGCCGCCCTACGGCTGCTGCTGCCTGGGCTCGATCAACCTGACCCTGTTCGTCACCGAGGCCTTCAGCAAGAATGCCAGCTTCGATTTCGTCGCCTTCGGCAAGACCATCGACACCTCGGTGCGCATGCTCGACAACGTGCTCGACGCCACGCACTGGCCGCTGGAACAGCAACTCAAGGAAGCGCAGAACAAGCGCCGTGTCGGCCTCGGCTTCACCGGCCTCGGCGATGCGCTGATCATGCTCAAGCTGCGCTACGACACCGATGCCGCGCGTGACATGGCGACCAGGATTTCCGAATTCATGCGTGACCGCTCCTACCTGTACTCGGTGGAACTGGCCCGCGAGCGCGGCGCCTTCCCGCTGTTCAACGCAGACATGTACCTCTCGGGCGGCAACTTTGCCTCGCGCCTGCCGCAGGAAGTCAAGGATTCGATCCGCAAGTACGGCCTGCGCAATTCCCACCTGCTGTCGATCGCGCCCACCGGCACCATCAGCCTGGCCTTTGCCGACAATGCCTCGAACGGCATCGAGCCGCCCTTCTCCTGGGTCTATACACGCAAGAAGCGCATGGCCGACGGCACCTTCAAGGAGTACGCGGTCGAAGACTATGCCTGGCGCCTTTACAAGCACCAGGGCGGCGACGTCTCCAAGCTGCCGGACTATTTCGTCACCGCGCTGGAAATCTCTGCCCAGGCCCACGAGCAGATGGTCGCCGCAGTCGCGCCCTATATCGACACCTCGATTTCCAAGACGGTCAACGTCCCCGCCGACTATCCCTACTCGGAGTTCGAGGACCTCTACATGGTGGCCTGGAAATCCGGCCTCAAGGGGCTGGCCACCTACCGGCCCAACTCGGTGCTGGGCAGCGTGCTGTCCGTCTCCCCGACGCCCGCGGAAAGCGCGGCAAAGCAGCCGCACGACGTGACCATCGACCACGCCAACCGCCGCTTGTCGATCGG
>JAIOPW010000530.1 GCA_021413665.1 Rhodocyclales bacterium
CCGATGGCGTAGGCCACCTTGCGGCATTCATCCGCCGTGCCGCCACCGCCGACTTTCACGGTGATGAATTTGGTCGCGCCTTCGCCGTCGCGCACGATGGCCTGCGCCAGCTCTTGCGCCACACCGGTCACCGCATCGCGCACGGCGGGCCAGTGCGGCGAGGACTCGCTGTCGATCATGCAGCCCGAGGCGCCGGTGGCGATGACGACGAAGGAATCATTGGTCGAAGTGTCACCGTCGACCGTGATGCAGTTGAACGAGACATCGGCGGCGTCCGTCGCCAGCTTCCGCAGCAGGGCCGGACCAAGTCCGGCGTCGGTGGCGACGAAGCCGAGCATGGTCGCCATATTGGGCCGGATCATGCCGGCACCTTTGCTGATGCCGGTAACGGTGAACTGACAGTCGGCGCTGGTGACACGGCGACTGGCGGCCTTGGCCACGGTATCGGTGGTCATGATGGCATGCGCCGCCGCGTACCAGTGGTCGGCGGCGAGATCGGCCTGCGCCGCGGGCAGGCCGGCGATCAGACGATCGGCCGGCAGGTGCTCCAGGATCACACCGGTCGAAAACGGCAGCACTTCGGCGGGCGTGCAACCGAGCAGCTTCGCCGCCGCGGCGCAGGTGTCGCGCGCGGCGCGCATGCCCTGTTCGCCGGTGGCGGCATTGGCAATGCCGGTGTTGATCACCAGCGCGCGAATGGCGCTGCCGCTGGCCAGGTGCTCGCGGCAAAGCGTGACCGGCGCCGCGCAGCAACGGTTCTGCGTGAACACGCCCGCCGCTTGACTGCCGGGCGCGAACTCGACCAGCGTCAGGTCGCGCCGGTCCTTCTTGCGGATGCCGGCCTCGGCGGTGCCGAGGCGGACGCCGGCGACGGGGAACAGCGCCTCAGGGGCGGGGGTGGCGTAGTTGACGGGCATGTATCACTCCAGAAACTCGATCAGGTTCCAAAAACGGTGCGCCACAACTCGCGCACGGAATCCACGCGCCGCCGCACCAGGTCGGGATCGACCCTCGGCCGGGCGCCGTTGAGGCGCAGCGCATGTTGCATGCGACGGTAGTCGCGATAGGCGTTGCGGACTTCCTCGGCAAGTGGCGCCGGGATCAGGCAGAGCTCGGCGGCGATCTTCAGCAGCGCGATGTTGCCCAGGTTTCCGGTCAGTTCGGCATGGCGATGCGAATAGCCGAGTACCAGGTACTGGATGATGAATTCGACATCGACCAAACCGCCGGGGTCGTGCTTGAGGTCGAAGATGCGCTCGCGCTCGTCGCCTTTGGTGCCGTGCGCGTCGACCATCTTCTGCCGCATGGCGAGCACTTCCTCGCGCAGTTTTGGAAGGTCGCGCTGCATCCGCAGCACTTCGCAGCGGATGCGTTCGAAGGCATCGCCCACGGCGCGGTCGCCAGCCGAGAAGCGGGCGCGGGTCAGGGCCTGGTGTTCCCAGACCCAAGCCGATTCGAGCTGGTACTTGCGGAAGGCATCGATGGAACTGACCGCCAGGCCGGAGTCGCCATTGGGCCGCAGCCGCAGGTCGGTCTCGAACAGTTGCCCGGCCGATGTCTGCGCCGACAGCCAGGTGTTGAGCCGGGTGCCGAGTCGGCCGTAATTCTCGCCCGCCTCGGGCGCCGGGTCGTCGAAAATGAATACCAGGTCGAGATCGGAGGCGTAACCCAGTTCCTTGCCACCCAGCTTGCCGTAGCTGATGACGGCGAAACGCGGTGTCTCGAGGTGGCGCTTGGCCAGCTTCTTCCAGGCCCGCTCGATCGCCGCGGCAAGCACGATGTCGGCCAGCTCGGAAAGGTGGTCGGCCAGCTTTTCCACCGTCAGCAGGCCGGCGATGTCCTGGCTCAGCAGGCGGAACACCTGGGCGTGATGCACTTCGCGCAACGTGTCCATCTGCCGCTCGGTATCGGGCTCCTGCTCTTCGAGTCGCGCCGACAACTGGGCACGAAAGCCGGCCCAGTCAGGCGCGGCATCGAGCAGGCGGGGATCGAGCAGCTCGTCGAGCAGGATCGGGTGACGCTGCAGGTAGCCCGCGGCCCAACTGGAGCTGCTGACCAGTTGCGCGACCTTTTGCAGCGCCTGCGGATACTGTTGCAGCAACGCCAGATAGGCGGCGCGACGGGAAATCGATTCAAGCAGGTCAACGCCGCGCGAAAGGGTCTCGTCCGGATTCGGCAGAGCCGCCGCGGCCTCGATCAAGCGCGGCACGAGAACATCGAAACGGGCGCGAATCTCCTGTGACATCTGCTGGTACAGCGGTCCCACGCGCAGCGCGGCCACTCGCCGTGCCGCAGCGGGCGGATTGCGGTAACCGAGTCCCTCGAACTTCTCTTCCTGGGCGTCGCCGCCGGCATCCTGCCAAAGGCCCGCCAGCGCATGCTGGCCGTGGTTCGGATCGGCAAACACCTGCCCGAAGTGGCGCGACACCGTGGCACGGTGGTCGTCCAGTTCTTCGAGCAAGGCTTCGAAACTGCCAAAGCCCATGGCCCGTGCGACGCGCCGGCGATCATCCGGATCGGTCGGCAGGCTGTGGGTCTGGGCATCGTCGAGATATTGCAGCCGATGCTCCAGGCGGCGCAGGAAATTGTAGGCGGACACAAGCTCGACGGCGGCATCGAGGCTGAGAATGCCGCGCTCGGCCAGCAGCTTCAGCACTTCCTGCGTCGGCTTGACTTGCAGCGGTGTATCGCGCCCGCCGCGAATCAACTGGAACACCTGGGCGATGAACTCGATCTCGCGTATGCCGCCGGGACCGAGTTTGACGTTGTCGGCCATGTCCTTCTTCGCCACCTCGCGGCGAATCTGCGCGTGCAGTTCGCGCATCGCGTTGATGGCGCCGAAATCGAAATACTTGCGAAATACGAAGGGATGCCGGACCTTCTCCAGTTCATCGTGGCGGCTTCCGGTCAGCGGCCGCGCCTTGATCCAGGCGTAGCGCTCCCATTCACGGCCCTGTGTGATGAAATAGTTCTCCAGCATTTCGAAGGAACACACCAGCGGGCCGGAATCGCCATTCGGCCGCAAGCGCATGTCGACGCGAAACACCTGGCCGTCTTCCGTAACATCGGCAATGGCATTGATCAGGCCTCGCCCGAGCCGGGTGAAAAATTCGAAATTCGATACCGGACGCGAATTTGCGTT
>JAIOPW010000507.1 GCA_021413665.1 Rhodocyclales bacterium
TGGAAGGCAAGTCCGCGCAATCAGTGGCCGAACTGGTGGCCCAGGGTGTCATCGAATACATCCCCTTCCCGGACGCATTGAAGGGCAAGTACCAGAGTTTCACCGAGGCCGACCTCTCGCAGTTGCGCAAAGCCGGATACCGGAGTTCCTTCGCCACGGTGGAAGAAGGTGTGGCTGACTACGTGAAATGGCTCGCCAGATGAGCTTCAGGACGCTGCAGGACTACGTCGGCAATACCCCGCTGGTCCGGCTCACGCGTATTCCCGGTGCGGAAAACGTCCGTCGCAACAACATCATCCTGGCCAAGCTCGAAGGCAACAACCCGGCCGGCTCGGTCAAGGACCGGCCCGCCGTGTCAATGATCGCCAAGGCCGAGGCGCGCGGCCGCATCAGGCCCGGCGATACGCTGATCGAGGCCACTTCGGGCAACACCGGCATAGCGCTGGCCATGGCCGCCGCGATGCGCGGCTACCGCATGATCCTGATCATGCCGGAGAACCAGAGTGTCGAGCGCTGCCAGACCATGCGCGCCTTTGGCGCGGAACTCATCCTGACGCCGAAGGCGGGCAGCATGGAAGCCGCGCGCGACCTTGCCGACCAGATGGCGCGGGACGGCAAGGGCATCGTGCTCGACCAGTTTTCCAACCCGGACAACCCGCTGGCGCACTACGAAGGCACCGGGCCGGAAATCTGGCGCGACACCGAGGGCCGCATCACCCACTTCGTTTCCAGCATGGGCACCACCGGCACCATCATGGGCTGCTCGCGCTATTTCAAGGAAATGAATCCGGCGATCCGCATCATCGGTTGCCAGCCCGAGGAAGGTTCGCAGATTCCCGGTATCCGCAAGTGGCCAGAAGCCTATTTGCCGAAAATCTACGACGGCACGCGCGTCGATCAGGTCGAGAACGTGAGCCAGGGACAGGCCGAGGAAATGACGCGCCGGCTGGCGCGCGAGGAGGGCATCTTCGCCGGGATTTCATCCGGCGGCTCGCTGGCAGTCGCCTTGCGCATTGCGAGTCAGGTGGAGAACGCGGTCATCGTCAGCATCGTCTGCGATCGTGGCGACCGCTATCTGTCGACCGGCGTATTTCCCGCCTGAATTACTGCCTTATTCGGGCAGCGC
>JAIOPW010000010.1 GCA_021413665.1 Rhodocyclales bacterium
CCCTCGATCCCGCGCGCGAACGCGCCTTGCTGATCACGCTGGCCGGCATCCAGTTCGCGCACATCCTCGACTTCATGATCATGATGCCGCTGGGCCCGATCCTGATGCGGGAACTCGGTGTCGGTACCCACGAGTTCGGCCTGCTGGTGTCCTCCTATACCTTCTCGGCGGCCTTTACCGGCGTGCTGGCGGCGATGTTTGTCGACCGCTTCGAGCGCAAGCGCATGCTGCTGACCATGTTCGCTTTGTTTGCCGTGGCGACACTGGCCTGCGGCCTGGCGCCGGGCTACTGGACGCTGCTCGCGGCGCGCGGCACGGCCGGGGCCTTTGGCGGCGTGCTCGGTTCGATGGTGCAGACCATGGTCGGCGACCTGATTCCTTTCGAGCGGCGCGGCCGCGCCAGCGGCACCATCATGTCGGCCTTCTCGCTTTCCACCGTGGCCGGCGTGCCGCTTTCACTCTATCTCGCCAATCATTTCGGCTGGCGCTTTCCCTTCATTTTCATCGCTGTCCTGGCCTGCGGCTTCCTGCTGCTGGGCTGGAAAATGCTGCCGGTGCTGCGCGGCCACCTGCCCGGCGCAAGCGTCAGCGAAACCGAGCGTGCACACCCGCTGGCGGCCATGGCGGCCGTGCTGCGTGACGCCAACCACCTGAGAGCCCTGCTGTTCATGGCGCTGATCATGTTCTCCGGCTTTACCGTGATTCCCTATATCACCATCTATGTCACGGCCAACGTGGAAATCCGGCAGCAAGACATCCCGCTGATCTACCTGTTCGGCGGCTGCGCCACCTTTTTCACCTCGCGCCTGGTCGGCCGCCTGGCCGACGCCCACGGCAAGATCAGGGTCTATCGCTGGATCGCGCTGTGTTCGCTGGTACCCCTGTTCGTTCAGACGCATCTGTGGCCGGTGCCGCTGTGGGTCATGATCTTCTGGTCAACGGTATTTTTCATTTTCGTGCCGGGTCGCATGGTGCCGGCAATGGCCATCGTCACCTCGGCTGTGCAGCCCCGCCTGCGCGGAACTTTTCTCTCAATGAACGGCGCCGTGCAGCAACTGGCATCGGGGGTGGCGTCCTACCTCGGCGGCGCGATGATCGCGGCCGACGCGACGGGGCGCATCGTCGGCTACGACAGGGTGGGCTATCTGGCGATGGGCGCGACGCTGGCCGCCATGGCCTTTGTCGGACAGATCGACATGCACACGGGCAAACCGCCGAACGTCCGCCCGGGTTGAATCGGTAACAGAGCAACAACGCGGCGAACCGCGCGGGGCCGTCAGGCGGTAACGCTGATAACCTGGCCGGTTTTCTGCCCCTCGGCGTTGACCACGGGCTTGGGCTGCTCAGGCTTCTGCGCCTGCTCCTGCTGGGCCTGACGCGCCTTGGCGGCTTCGTCGGCGGAGGTGGCGGCCTCGGGCTTCTGGGCCTGGGTTTCCTGTGGTTTGCGCTGCTGAACGGCCTGTGCCGCGGCACCGGAAGATGAACTGACTGCGTTGACGGGCATGATGGCCTCCTGTTAAGCGGTGGTGTTGACTACGGTGCCGGTAAGTTGGCCCTGGGTATTGACGACAGGTGTTGCCGGGCTTGGCGTCGTGGCGACGGGTGCCGCGACCTTCAATGTTTCCGCGACATTGCCGACCGCGCTGGTCAACTCGCTCTGCACCTGGCTTCCGTTCCGGATTACGGCGAGGCTCAGCTGGGCCTGGCTGGCATCGGATTGAGCCTGATTCGCCTGGCTGCCGACCGACCGCGCGGTCGCCTGCGCCTCAACGGCAACCTGCTGGGCTTGCCGCGCCTGCGCCTGCAGGGAACGTGCATTCGCATCGGCTTGCTCCGCGTTGCGCTGCGCCTGCTGCAGTTGCAACTGGGACCGCACGGACTGGCTTATGGATGCGCTGGAGGAGGACGAGATAGTGGCCACGAGAACACTCTCAAGACGGATTATCTTTATTAATCATAGACCCTTCCTCGCCCGGGAACAAGCCGGGCCGCTCCAATCGTGGGCGCTTACTTCGCGGCGGCTTCGTGCAGCGGCAGGCGCAGTTCTATGGTGCCGACGTCCAGACCGGATTTCAGCGTGAAGCCCAGCGTGCGCGCCAGCTTCTGCATGCGCAGGTTTCCGTCGAGGGTTTCGCCGCGCAGTTCGGCCGTGCCGCGGCTGCGGGAGTAATCGATGATGGCTTGCAGCATGAGGCGTCCCAAGCCCTTGCCCTTGATCTCGGAGCGCACCACGATGGCGAAGTCGGCGAAGAGGTTGTCCGGATCGGCCATGGCGCGAACCTCGCCGATCGAATGTTCGACGCCGTCGCTGCCGCGTTCGACGGCCACCAGCGCCATCTCGCGGTCATAGTCGATCTGGGTGAAGCGAGCCAGCTTGGAGCGCGGCAGGTGGCGGATGGTGCCGAAGAAGCGCATCCGCACATCCTCGGCGCTGAGCGACCCGAGCAGTTCGCTGAGCATGGCTTCGTCCTCCGGCCGGATCGGCCGTATCAGCAACTGGCGTCCGTCCCACTCGATGTGCTGCTCCAGTTCCTTGGGGTAGGGGCGGATCGCAAAACGTCGGAAGCCGAGCTTGCGCCCCCGTTTTTCAACCCGGACACGGACCCCCTGCGCAACGGCGCCCGAGGTCTCCACATGCAGGGGGTCGAGGTCGAGGCCGCCCACTTCATCGATGTCGGTCAGCAATTGAGATACGCGCACCAGTGCCGTTGCGGCGGCCAACTCCAGTGCCTCCCGTTGTTCTTCCGGGGCCTCGCGGACAAAGCGGCTGCGCCCCACCAGGTCCTGGGCCAACGCCAGGTTGAGCGGCGGCAGGGCCACCACGCAATCGCATTCCGGCAAGCGGCCGACGCTGGCGGGGCCGAGGAAAATCACCGGGCCGAACACCGGGTCGTCCGCCACGCCGAGGCGCAACGCGCTGGTGCTGCTGCGCGCCGCGCTGGGGCGCAGGCGGTAGCCGCTGATGCGCACACCCGGATGCTGCACCCGGACGCTGCCGCGCAGACCGCGTACCGCCAGTTGAATGTCGAGCGGCGAGCGCAGACCGGTCGCGACCGGGGGGGCTTCCGTGGGGCTGGCCAGCACCAGGGCAAGATCCACCGGGTAGCCGATCTCATCGGCGCTGCGGATAGCCTCGTCGATGCTGCCCGCCAGGGGGCGTTCCGTGGTGTCGATGCCGTAAGCCCGCATGAGGGTCCGCGCCTGGCGCGGTGACAGGGTATCGGCGCCGGCCGCGATCGCCTCGGCGACGGCATTGCGGGCGGACGCGGTGTCGGCACTGAAATCCTCCGCCACCGAGGGTGGCATCTGGGCCAGCAATTCGCGGTTGCGTTCGTAATTGACGATGCCGAGGATGATGGCGACGGCTTTTTCCGGCGAGTCGTGGCTCAGTACGCCACGTGCCGCGGCGATCTGCTGCGCCTCGAGCATCGCGTCGCCGCCCACCCAGCAGGTGAATACGCTGCGCTCGGCGCCTTGGGCGACCTCGCAGATCGCCTTGGCTACCTCGACGGCGGGTGCGAACGGCGACGGCGAATACACCGTCAGCACGGCGTCGGTACCGCCGTCGGCAAGCACCGCGGCGACGGCCGCGGCCCAGTTCGCCGGAGTGACGTCAGCCGGCAGCGCCAGCGGACCATCCAGCGGCAGGCGGATGCGCAGCAGTTTTTCGAGTGCCTTGGCGGTCCCCTTCGACAGTGTCGCCAACTGACCGCCGGCGCGCAGCAGCGCGTCGGCGGCGACGCGGCCGAGGCCGTGGCCATTGGCCAGGATGGTCAGACGACCGCCGTGTATCGGGCGTCCGCGCGCCATCGCTTCCGCGGCATCGAACAGGTCGCCCAGCGTATCGATGCGGACCCAGCCCGCACGGCGCAGGGCGGCCTCATAGACATCGTCGGCGCTGAAGGGCCGGTCCGCCGAGCGCCCGGTGTCGAGCCGCTCGCCGTGGATCGCCACCACCGGCTTGTAGCGCGCCACCGCGCGCGCCGCCGACATGAACTTGCGGCCCGCGGCGACCGAATCGAACTGCACCAGGATGGCCTCGGTGTCAGGGTCAGCCGAAAACCAGTCGAGAACGTCGGCCAAGTCGATGTCAATGCCAGCGCCCAGGTGCAGCGCCGCCGAAAAGCCTATGCCCCGGCTGCGGGCACGGTCGATCACCGCCGCCGCGACCGCCGCCGACTGCGCTATCAGGGCTACGCGTCCGGGTTTGGCGAAGGCGGGGGCGACGCTGGCATTGAGCCCGCAGGCGGGGACCTGCAGGCCGCCACTGCCGGGGCCGAGCACCCGCACCAGGTTGGGCCGTGCCGCGTCGAGAATCGCCTTGTGCGCCGCCGACCACTCGCCGGCGCTCATTTCATTGCGCAGCGCCGGCCCGACGATCACCGCGCGAGTGCCGCGCGCGCCGAGCTTGGCAACGATCTCCGCCACATCGACCAGCGGTGCGCAGACGATCGCCAGTTCCGGCACCACATCGAGGTCGTCGATATGGACATGGACGCCGATGCCGAACAATGAACGCTTTTTCGCCGCGACCTGCAGCACCGGTCCCGCAAAACCGCCGGCGGTCAGGTTGCGCACCACCACCTCGGCGTAGCGGCTTGCTTCGTCGGGTTCGGAAATCACGGCGACCGATTTCGGGCGGAAGAGAAATTCGAGATTGCGGACAGTCATTTTTGTTTTTCGGCCGGCTCCCTCTGTTGCAACGCAACAGCGCGGCCATTGTGCCACAGTGGTGGCCGATGATTTTGGCGCGTGTCCCTAGAAACGAACCGTCTCGGCCGTGACGGATCGTTGTGGTTCAATGGCCCTTTGCCGGTCAGGAGAGCGCCATGCAAGCAGTGACCTATGAAAGATTTGGCGGCGTGTCGGTACTGGCGGTGAGGGAACTCCCCACACCTCAACCCGGGCGCGGCGAGGTGCAGATGCGCATCACGATGGCGAGCCTGAATCCGGTCGATTTCAAATTGCGCAGCGGCATGCTGCGCCTCGTCGGGCGGCCCAAACGTCCGGCGATTACGGGCAAGGACTTCGCCGGCGTGGTCGCGGCACTGGGCTCCGGCGTGCGGAACTACGCAGTCGGGCAGCGCGTCTTCGGCTCGGTCGATCCGCTGGGCGGACGGGGCGCCTGCGCCCGGTTCGTCGCCCTGGCGACCGACCTGGTGGCGCCGATTCCCGAAGGGGTCAGCGATGAGATTGCCGCCTGCCTGCCGGTGGCCGCGGGAACCGCCTTGCAGGTGCTGGCGGATATCGCCGGCTTGCGCAGCGGCCAGTCGGTGCTGATTACCGGCGCTTCGGGCGCGGTGGGTTCCGCCGCCGTGCGCATCGCATGCTCGATCGGGGCGCAGGTCACCGGTGTCTGCGGTACGGCGAACATCGATTACGTGCGCGAGCTGGGCGCCGGGCGGGTAATCGACTATAGGACGGAAAACTGGCCGGCGCTGGATCAGCAGTTCGACGTGATCTTCGATGCGGCGGCGGCCACATCGTTTGCCATTGCCAGGCCGCGCCTGAAACCAGCGGGCATCTACATCAACACCATGCCGCGGCCCGAACTCTACCGGGATGCGCTGCTGGCGCGGCTGGGTTCGCGGCAGCGCTGCGTACCATTCCTGCTGAAGACCGACAGCGAGCTGCTGCGCCGCCTGGCCCGGCTTGCCGCCGACGGCGTGATCGTCCCGCACATTGACGAGATCGTCGACCTGGCCGGTGTGGCCGCCGCCCAGCAGCGCATGGAGGACGGCCGTGTGCACGGCAAGGTCTGCGTGCGGGTGGATTAGTGAGCGATGCTCAGCGCGTCCACCATGCGAGAGCGGCAAACAGCATGAGCGCTATCGCCGCGTAGGTTTTCCACGGCCGCTCCTTCTCCGCATAGGGGTCGCTCAGCGTGCGCTGCGCGCCTTCGGGCAGTTGTGCCAGTTGCGTCAGCGAAGTGCCGAAGGGGATGTTGATGCGCGCCCTTGCATTCACTGCCCAGCCGTTGGCGTCGAGGATGGGGCCGAGGTTGCGGCTGCGCAGCTTGAACCAGGCCAGCACCACGGCCGGTCCGGAAATCAGCAGCATCAGGCCGAGGAAGACCAGCGGCATCTGCCACCACTTGAGGCCGAGCAGGCCGGTGAACATGGCCGCCGTCGCGGTGCCGATGGCACCGACGGCAAGGCCGATGGCGGCGAAGATGCCGGCGAACTTGCCGACGTCGAAGGCCTGCTGCGCGGGTGTCGGCTTGGCCGTGGCCGGGGAGTCCACCTTCTTCGCCGTCGCGGTCGCCGCTTCGGCCAATTTGCCCTCGACGCCGGCGGCCTTGTTCGCGGCGATCTTTTGCAACTGCTCGCCGACCATGCGCGCCAGTTTCTTGTAGGGCGCCCAGAAGGCCTGGCGCAGGCTGATCGGGTGATCGATTATCCGGGTGATGGTGGCATCCCAGTCGCGTCCCTGGCGGTCGTAGAACACGCCATTGCGCAAGGCCATCAACTGGTCCGAATCGCCGGCGGTGAAGGCCGCGGCGATCGAAAGCCTTTCACCGCCGCGGACGCAGTCGCAATACACCAGGCACATCCGCGACAACGAGGCCAGCGCGGCGTGCTTGCCGGCGTCGGAAACCGAGATGCAGAGTTCGGCGGAACGACCGTCGAGGTAGAGCGTGCCGATCTGGAATGTCGCTTTGCCCTGGCGCGTGTAGAAGTCGCGGAAGGCGACGAAGTTGTTGGCCAGCGGCAGCAGGTCGCGCACGTAGCGCGCCAGCCGTTCGAGGTCGCGCACGGCCTCGGCCTCGGCTGGCAGGCCGGCGGGCTTGGCGGCCTGCCATGCGCTGTAAACGGCAAGCTGGTCCTGCAGCGCCAGCCAGTCGCTTTCGGTCAGCGCGGCGCGGGCGCCGAGCAAAGGCACCACCGCGGCTTCGCGGAACGCTGCGATGGACTCCGCCCACGCCGGATTGATGCCGGAGTCGATGGCGGCGCCCAGCGGCACCGTACCGCCAGCGCCGACTCTCGCCAGCGGCAGCGCGGCTATGTCGGCGTGGGCGGCGGACAGCGCCGAGGCGCCGATCGATTTCAGCGCATCGTCGGAGGCGTTCAGTGCATCGCCGGCGCGGGCGTCGAAAGCGGCCAGGCGGCAGCGCACGAAGAAGTCGTCGAGCTTGTCCTTGACCGCGGCCAGCGTCGCGCAGGCGGCTTCGGTGCCTTCGCCCAGTGGTTTGGCGGCGACGCCGGACGCTTCCCATGCGGCCAGCGCGCGCGCCGTGTATTCGACTTCGGCCGCACTGGCGGCCTCGACGCTGATCATTTCATCGCCATCGGGCAGCAGTCCCTTTGCGGCGGCGAGGATGGCTGCGTCCTTGATCGCGGCCAGCGGCACGCCGGGAAGCTTTTGCTCGAGGACGGCGACAGTCGCGAGGCGGCCCGCAGCCCAGTCGATGGCGGCCAGCAGTTCCGGTGCGCGGATGCGCCCGTCGGCGTCGCTATCCAGCAATTCCAGGGTGCGCGCATCGAACTCGATGCCCCTGGTCGGGCAGGACAAGGCCACCCAGAGTTTCTGGTCGAGATCCTTGAGATTCAGCAGGTCGGCCGCAGTGTCGATGCGGACCTGGTCGAAGCCGCCGGCGCGGAAGAATTTCCATTGATGGCTCATGAGGCTTTCCTCGCTTTGGACGTTTGCGGAAATCAGGCGTTGTCGCCGACAAAAGGATTGCTGCGGCGTTCTTCGCCAAACGTCGACATCGGGCCGTGGCCGGAAATGAACTTGACGTCGTTGCCCAGCGGCCAGAGCTTCCGGTGGATCGAATCCATCAGGGTCTGGTAGTCGCCGCGCGGGAAATCGGTGCGGCCGATGGAGCCGGCAAAGAGCACGTCGCCGACCAGGGCGAGCTTGGACGGAGCGTGGAAGAAAACCACGTGGCCCGGGGTATGGCCCGGCGTGTGGAGCACTTGCAGGGTTTCCTTGCCGACGGTGACGGTGTCGCCATCATTGAGCCAGCGATCGGGAGTGAACTCCCTTGCCGGCGGAAACCCGAAACCCCTGGCCTGGGCCACGAGCTGCTCGATCCAGAAGGCTTCCTCGCGTTGCGGGCCCTCGATCGGCACGCCGAGCCGGGCCGCCAGCTCGCCGGCGCCGCCGGCGTGGTCGATGTGGCCGTGGGTGAGCAGAATCTTCTCGATGCCGATGCCGAGTTTCGCCGCGCCCGCCTGAAGTCTTTCGAGATCGCCGCCGGGATCGACGAAGGCGCCCTTCATGGTCTCGGTACACCAGAGCAGGGTGCAGTTCTGCTCGAAGGGGGTGACGGGAATGATGCGATATTCCATGGGGATGCTCCTAGCGATCAGGGCGAACGGTATCGCCTTGTTTCGTCAATCGGCCAGTCCGCGCCGGTAATGAATTGCTTCGGCCACGTGCGCCGAACTGATTTGTGCCGCGCCGGCCAGGTCGGCGATGCTGCGTGCCACCTTGAGGATGCGATGATAAGCCCGCGCGGTGAGTGACAGGCGCGCCATGGCTTGCTTCAGCAGTTGTGCGCCGGCTTCGTCGGGGAGGGCGTGACGGTCGATTTCGTCGGGACTCAGCAGCGCATTGGGCTTGCCCTGGCGTTCGATTTGCACGGCGCGCGCAGTCGTGACGCGGGCCCGCACCGTGGCCGACGATTCGCCATCGCCGCGCGCGGAAAGGTCCGCTTCGGCCACCGCCGGCACGTCGACCATCAGATCAATGCGGTCGAGCAACGGGCCGGAGAGCTTGCCGCGGTAGCGCGCGACCTGATCCGGCGTGCAGCGGCATTTGCCGGCGGGATGGCCGAGCCAGCCGCAAGGGCAGGGATTCATCGCCGCCACCAGTTGGAAGCGGGCGGGAAACTCGGCGCGGCGCGCGGCGCGGGCGATGTGGATGTGGCCGGTTTCGAGCGGTTCACGCAGGGCTTCGAGCACGCCGCGCTGGAATTCGGGCAGCTCGTCGAGGAACAGCGTGCCGTTGTGGGCCAGCGAAATCTCTCCCGGGCGCGGCGTGCCGCCGCCACCGACCAGCGCGGCGCTCGATGCCGAGTGGTGCGGGGCGCGATAGGGGCGCTGGTTCCAGTGTTCGAGGCGGAACGTCCCCGCCAGCGAATGTACGGCGGCGGACTCCAGTGCCTCGGTCGCCGTCATCGGCGGCAGCAGGCCGGGCAGGCGCTGCGCCAGCATCGACTTGCCGGCGCCGGGCGGGCCGCTCATCAGGAGTGAATGTCCGCCCGCGGCGGCGACTTCGAGTGCGCGCTTGGCCTGAGCCTGGCCCTTGACTTCGGCGAGGTCGGGGTAGTGGGCGAAAGTCGGCGCTGGTGGCACGGCGAAAGGGGCGAGGGTTTCGCGGCCGGCGAGGTGGGCGCAGACCTGCAACAGGTTTTTCGCCGGCAGGATGTTCATGCCTTCGATCAGCGCGGCCTCGGGGGCGCTCGCCAGCGGCAGGACGAAGGCGCGCGCGGTGTTGTGCCCGGTGCCGTTCTGTGGTCCGGCTTCGCGGCGAATGGCGGCGCACATGGCGAGCGTACCGCGTACCGCGCGCACGTCGCCCGAAAGCGCCAACTCGCCGGCAAATTCGTGGGCGTCGAGTTCCGGTGCCTTGATCTGGCCGGCGGCGATCAGGATGCCGAGCGCGATGGGCAGGTCGAAGCGGCCCGACTCCTTGGGCAGGTCGGCCGGCGCCAGGTTGACGGTGATGCGCCGCTGCGGAAATTCGAAGCCGCAATTCTGGATCGCGGCACGCACGCGGTCGCGGGCTTCCTTGACTTCGGTGTCCGGCAAACCGACCAGGGTGAAGGAGGGCAAGCCGGCCGCGAGATGGACTTCGACCGTGACTTCCGGTGCGGCCAGGCCCGCCAGCGCCCGCGAGCGGAGAATGGCGAGCGACATCTAGGCCTTACTTCTGCGCCGGGTCTGGCTTGAT
Organism: Rhodocyclales bacterium; assembly: GCA_021413665.1. Lineage (GTDB taxonomy): Bacteria > Pseudomonadota > Gammaproteobacteria > Burkholderiales > Rhodocyclaceae > Sulfuritalea. The sequence continues at coordinate 9,901 of JAIOPW010000010.1, forward strand.
GGATGGATTCCGGGCTTCCAGTTCCGCGACGCGCGTTTCGAGCGCCACGAGTTTTTCGCGGGCGCGGGTCAGCACTTCGCGCTGCACGTCGAATTCCTCACGGGTCACCAGATCCAGTTTGGCGAACAGGCCGGCCAGCGCGGCACGCATGTTCTTCTCGACCTCGCCGGCGGGCGTCGAGGCCAGCAGGGTCGAGACGCGGGCGGACATTTCATCGAGCAGTTTCGGATTCAGCATGGCGTTTGGGTATTTGGCGATGACAGCAAAGTCTAGCATAGCGACGCACGCTGCCGCCCTCATTGCCACGGCGAGGCACCGACTTGGTGCAATCGGCTCGGGTTTGGTGCTCCGCTTGGTGCAGTGCAACCGTACCGATCGCGAATAACATGTTCATCTTGTTGATTTTACTTGACTAACTTGTCTGGCACGGTCTCTGCATAAGGAGGTCTGTAATTTTTTAATTCTTATAAGGAGCAACACCATGCGTAAATCCCTCATCGCTGTAGCAATCGCCGGCGCTTTCTCCCTCCCCACTGCCGTGATGGCCCAGGCCGCCGCGCCAGCCGCCGCGCCTGCCAGTCCGCATACCTTCACCGGCAACGTGGGCCTTGCCACCGAATACCTGTATCGCGGCATTGCCCAGACCCGTGGCAAGCCGGCCCTGCAAGGAGGCTTTGATTACTCGCATGCCAGCGGCTTTTACGCCGGTGCCTGGGGTTCCAATATTTCGTGGATCGGCGACGCTGTTGCCGGCGCCAGCGCCAGCCTTGAGGTCGATCTCTATGGCGGCTACAAGGGTTCGTTCGGTGGTGACTGGGGCTATGACGTCGGCGTCCTGACCTACAACTACCCGGGCACCGGCAAGACGGTCCCCGGCTTCCAGCAGCTCAAGCAGGACACCACTGAAATCTATGGTGCCGTTTCCTGGAAATGGCTGACCCTCAAGTATTCGCACTCGACCACCCCCCTGTTCGGCTGGGCCAAGACCAGCGGCGGCGTGACCCCGAACCTGAACGACGGTACCAAGGGCAGCGGCTACCTCGAGCTGAACGCCGCCTACGATCTGGGCGATGGCTGGGGCGTCAGCGGGCACGTCGGTCATCAGAAAGTCAAGGGCTACAGCGACGCCTCCTACACCGACTACAAGGTCGGCGCGACCAAGGATCTCGGTTTCGGCGTCGTGGGCCTGGCGTACTCCACCACCAATGCCAAGGACAACTGTTCGTCCGCGGCGCTGGCGGTCGGCGTCGGTGACGCGGTCAACCCGTACTGCTTCGTCAAGGGTGCCGGCACGTCGGCGGATCCCTACCAGGCTGGCAAGGGCAAGATCGTCGCCACTTTCAGCAAATCGTTCTGATCAATTGATGCAAATCCCGCCGCCGACCCGGCCGGCGTCGGCGGGATGAAACGCTGCTCTGCATGCCTGAGGATCCGCTTCGCGGGCAGGCAACTTCCCAAACTCCTCTCTCTTAAAGGAATCAACCATGAAACTCGTCACCGCCATCATCAAGCCGTTCAAGCTTGACGAGGTACGCGAGGCCCTCGCCGCCGTCGGCGTGCAGGGGATCACCGTCACCGAGGTCAAGGGGTTCGGCCGGCAAAAAGGTCACACCGAGCTCTATCGCGGCGCCGAATACGTCGTCGATTTTCTGCCCAAGGTCAAGGTCGAAGCAGCCATCCGCGACGACCTCGTCGACCAGGTCATCGAAACCATCGAGAAATCCGCCAGCACCGGCAAGATCGGCGACGGCAAGATTTTCGTCTTCGACGTCGAACAAGTCATCCGCATCCGCACCGGCGAAACCGGTGAGGAAGCCCTCTGAGCCCAAGGGAGATCTGACATGAAGAAATATCTCGCTATCCTGCTGACGGCACTGACCGTCGGCATCGCCGGCGGCGCATCCAGCGCCTGGGCCGACGACAAGCCCGCCGCGACGTCCGCGGCCCCCGCGGCTGCCGCAGCTCCGGCAGCCGCGACCGCCGCTCCGGCGGCGGCAGCTCCCGCCGCAGCACCCGCACCGGTGCCGAACAAGGGCGACAACGCCTGGCTGATGATCTCCACCGCGCTCGTGATCCTGATGAGCATTCCCGGCCTCGCGCTGTTTTACGGCGGCCTGGTGCGCGCCAAGAACATGCTGTCGGTGCTGATGCAGGTGTTCATCACCTTCTCGGTAATCAGCGTGCTGTGGGCCGTGTATGGCTACAGCGTCGCCTTCAGCGAGGGGAACGCCTTCTTCGGCAGCCTCGACAAGCTGTTCCTGAAAGGCATCACGCCGGATTCGGTCGCAGCCACCTTCAGCAAGGGAATCGTGATCTCCGAGTTCATCTTCGTCGCCTTCCAGGGCGCCTTTGCAGCCATCACCTGCGGCCTGATCGTCGGCGCCTTCGCCGAGCGCATCAAGTTCTCCGCAGTGCTGCTGTTCATGGTCCTGTGGTTCACCTTCAGCTACCTGCCGATCACGCACATGGTCTGGTACTGGGCGGGTCCGGACGGCTA
>JAIOPW010000473.1 GCA_021413665.1 Rhodocyclales bacterium
CTTCAAGGAAACCATGGATTCCTGGAAGGTCATCGTGCCGGTCAAGGATCGTCCGACCAAGCAGATGAACAAGTACAACCTGAAGAACATGTTCTCGGTCACCTTGCGCGACACCGGCGAAGTGGCCCTGATCGACGGCGACACCAAGGAAATCCGCAGCATCGTCAAGACCGGTTACGCGGTGCACATTTCTCGCCTGTCGAAGTCCGGCCGCTATGTTTACGTGATCGGTCGCGACGGCCGCCTGTCGCTGATCGACCTCTGGATGGAGAAGCCCGGCGTTGTGGCGGAACTCAAGATCGGTTTCGATGCCCGCTCGGTGGATACCTCCAAGTTCAAGGGCTTTGAAGACAAGTACGCGATTGCCGGCTCCTACTGGCCCCCCCAGTACGTGATCATGGACGGCGACACGCTGAAACCGCTCAAGGTGGTTTCGACCCGCGGCATGACGGTGGACGGCGAGTATCACCCCGAGCCGCGCGTGGCCTCGATCGTTGCGTCCGAGATCAAACCGGAATGGGTGGTGAACATCAAGGAAACCGGTCAGATCCTGCTGGTGGATTACTCGGACATCAAGAACCTGAAGACGACGACCATCGCTTCAGCCAAGTTTCTGCATGACGGCGGGTTCGATGCGTCGAAGCGTTACTTCCTGGTCGCGGCGAACGCCTCGAACAAGATCGCCGCAGTGGACCTGAAGACCGGCACGCTGGCTGCTTTGGTCGATACCGCGAAGATTCCCCACCCGGGTCGCGGCGCCAACTTTGTGCATCCGAAGTTTGGTCCGGTCTGGGCCACGGGTCACCTCGGCGCCGATGTGGTGACGCTGATCAGCACACCGTCGGACAACAAGAAGTTCGCCAAGTACAAGGAATTCAACTGGAAGGTTGTTCAGGAAATGAAGCACGTTCCTGGCAACCTGTTCGTCAAGACCCATCCGAAGTCCAAGCATTTTTGGGCTGACGCGCCGCAGAATCCGGACAAGGATCTCGCCGAATCCGTTGCGGTGTGGGATATGGCCGACCTGTCGAAGCCGAAGAAGATCATCAACGTCGCCAAGGATTCCGGCCTGCCGGTGACCAAGGCAACCCGTCGCGCCGTGCATCCGGAATACAGCGCGGATGGCGGCGAAGTGTGGATCTCGTTGTGGGGCGGCAAGACCGACCAGTCGGCGATCGTGGTGTATGACGACAAGACCCTGGCGCTGAAGAAGGTGATCACCGATCCGAAGATAATCACCCCGACCGGCAAGTTCAACGTCTACAACACGCAGCACGACATCTATTGATCCGGAACGAACTTTTAGTGGAGGCTAACGTCAGTTTTTTCGAGGTTAGGCGTAGCGACCGTCACTAAAATTGATCGGTAGCAAGGATAAAGGGGCGCAAGCCCCTTTATCATGTAGGCCTTTAGAAACCACCGATGGCATAGGGGATAGCTTCATGGCTGAGAATGAAAAATCCGGGTTTGCGGCAATATTGAGGCGGCCGAGCGCAAAGTACTCGCTGTTGAGTATCCTCGTCGTCGGTTTCTTCTCCGGTATCTTTTTCTGGGGTGGATTCAATACCGGCATGGAAGCCACCAACACGCTGGAGTTCTGTATTGGTTGTCACGAGATGCGCGACAACGTCTATGTGGAATACAAGAAGACCATCCACTACAGCAATCGCACCGGTGTGCGCGCCGTCTGTTCCGACTGCCATGTGCCGAAGGACTGGACGCACAAGATGATCCGCAAGATCCAGGCGAGCAAGGAAGTCTGGGGCAAGCTTACCGGCGTCATCGACACCCCGGAAAAGTTCGAGGCGCACCGGTTGCAACTGGCCGAGAACGAGTGGGCGCGGATGAAGGCCAGCGATTCGCGCGAATGCCGCAATTGCCATACCTTCGATGCCATGGATGTCGAAAAGCAGAAGTTGCGCGGCTCGAAGATGCACAAGATCGGCATCGCCGAAAAGAAGACCTGTATCGACTGCCACAAGGGCATTGCCCACAAGAAACCCAAGGGTATGAAGGAAGACGAGGACGAGTGAGTCATCGTTTAGACTAGGCCCGAGTTCAATCCCGATTCGTACTGTTCGAGAGGAGCAACAAATGAGCAAGTCCATCGTTTCCACCGCTGTTGCCGGCGTTCTGCTTGCGCTGGGTTCCCAAACCGCCATGGCCGCACCCGACTGGAGCAAGGTGCCCAAGCGCGACATCCATGTTTTCCACGCCGGCGTCACGCCGATCGAGTGGGCGACCAAGAAGTCCGATCACAGCGGTTCGGCGGGCATGCGCAAGGGTGAGACCTGCGCCGGTTGCCACGAGGAAAAAGGCGCCCTGAACTTCAATTTCAAGCGCCTGGCGGACAAGGAACTGGAGCCGAAGGGTGCGCCGAAGACAATGACCTTCCCGGTCAGCACGCAGGTTGCCTACGATGCGGCCAACCTCTACATCCGCCTGACTTTCAAGGCTCCTTCCGGCGGCGCCGACAAGGGCGACAAGGACAATGAGGTCAAGGCGACGCTGCTGTTCGCCGACGCCAAGGTTGCGCAGGGTGCGCAGTATGGTTGCTGGCAGAGCTGCCACAACGATGCGCGCACGATGCCGGGGGCGGACGACAAAAAGACCAAGTACACCAAGGAAGGTGCCTATGAGCTGGTGCAGTGGGCCAGCAAGGGCAACAAGGTTTCGGATGGCAGTGTCACCACCGAGCGCAAGATGAGCGGTGGCGGCACCGGCGCCAAGGCGGAAGGCGGCAAGAGCGGCGACGGCTACACGATCACGTTCACCCGCAAGAATCCGGGCGAAGGCAAGACGGTTCCGTTCGGTGTCGCGATCCACGCCGACAATTCCCACGGCCGCTTCCATCATGTCTCGCTCGGCTACACGCTGGGCATCGGTGCCGATGGCGACATAAAGGCAGCCAAGCAGTAAACCTGGGCGTAGTCCGGAGATGTTCACCGGCGGCCACGTATTGAAGCG
>JAIOPW010000470.1 GCA_021413665.1 Rhodocyclales bacterium
TCTTGAATCCGTCGAACACTACCACTGGTTTGATATTTCCCTTGTCGACGAAGATGCGCAGCAGCAGCTCGAAAACCTGCGCGACAGTGTGGAGCAGACCCGCAAGGATTTCGACGTCGCTTTCGAGGCGAAGAGGAAGAAGCTCACCCAAGGTGATGAACTGCCGCCGGGTGTGCAGAAAATGGTCAAGGTTTACCTCGCCGTCAAGCGTCGCCTGCAGCCCGGCGACAAGATGGCTGGTCGTCACGGTAACAAGGGCGTGGTGTCGAAAATCGTTCCAATTGAGGACATGCCGCACATGGCAGACGGCACGCCAATGGACATTGTTCTCAACCCTCTGGGTGTACCGTCGCGGATGAACATCGGCCAGATTCTGGAAACCCACCTCGGCTGGGCCGCCAAGGGCCTCGGCCACAAGATCGGCGAGATGCTGAGGAAGCAGGCGGCGGCGGCAGAAATTCGCAAGTTGTTGAACAAGATCTACAATGCGTCGGGTCGCAGCGAAGACATTGACGGCCTGAGCGAAAAGGAGGTAGTCGAGCTTGCCGGCAATCTGCAGGGCGGCGTGCCCTTTGCGACACCGGTATTCGACGGCGCCAACGAGTCTGAGATCAAGGCGATGCTGGAGTTGGCGGGTCTGCCCAGTAATGGGCAGGTAGACCTGTATGACGGGCGCACCGGCGAGTCCTTTGAGCGGCAGGTTACCGTGGGTTACATGCACGTACTGAAGCTGCACCATCTCGTGGACGACAAGATGCACGCCCGCTCCACCGGTCCCTACAGTCTTGTTACCCAGCAACCTCTGGGCGGCAAGGCGCAGTTCGGTGGTCAGCGCTTTGGCGAAATGGAAGTATGGGCGCTCGAAGCCTATGGCGCCGCGTATGTGTTGCAGGAAATGCTTACGGTCAAGTCGGACGACGTCAACGGCCGCACCAAGGTGTACGAAAACATCGTCAAGGGCGAGCACAAGATCGATGCCGGCATGCCGGAATCGTTCAACGTGTTGGTCAAGGAAATCCGTTCGCTGGCGATCGACATCGATCTCGAGCGCTACTGAGCCACCAAAGCCCCTAGGAGAAAATACACATGAAAAGCCTGTTTGCAGACCTGTTCAAGCAGAACCTGGCGGCCGAAGAGGAGTTCGACGCGATAACGATCGGTCTGGCTTCCCCTGACAAGATCCGTTCCTGGTCCTATGGTGAAGTCAAGAAGCCGGAGACCATTAACTACCGCACCTTCAAGCCGGAACGCGATGGCCTGTTCTGCGCCAAGATATTTGGCCCTGTCAAGGATTACGAGTGCCTCTGCGGCAAGTACAAACGCTTGAAGCACCGCGGCGTGATCTGCGAAAAATGCGGCGTTGAAGTCACCCAGTCGAAAGTGCGTCGCGAGCGCATGGGCCACATAGAACTGGCGTCGCCGACCGCGCACATCTGGTTCCTTAAGAGCCTACCCAGCCGTCTCGGCATGGTGCTCGATATGACGCTACGCGACATTGAACGCGTGCTGTATTTCGAAGCTTTTGTGGTTGTTGATCCGGGCATGACACCGCTCAATCGTGCGCAATTGCTGACGGAAGATGACTACTTGGCCAAGGTCGAGGAGTACGGCGACGACTTTACTGCGGTAATGGGTGCCGAGGGCGTGCGCGAACTGCTACGCACGCTTGATCTCAACCGTCTGGTCGAGACCCTGCGCCAGGAACTGGAGACCACCGGCTCCGAAGCCAAGAGCAAGAAGCTTTCCAAGCGCTTGAAGGTACTTGAGGGGTTCCAGCAATCCGGGATCAAACCGGAGTGGATGATCCTTGAAGTGCTGCCGGTACTACCGCCGGATCTTCGTCCGCTCGTTCCCTTGGATGGTGGGCGTTTTGCTACATCCGACCTGAACGATCTGTATCGCCGCGTCATCAACCGCAACAACCGCCTCAAGCGCCTGCTTGAACTCAAGGCGCCGGACATCATCGTTCGCAATGAGAAACGCATGCTGCAGGAGGCCGTCGATTCGCTGCTCGACAATGGTCGGCGCGGGAAGGCAATGACCGGTGCCAACAAGCGCCCGCTGAAGTCGCTGGCCGACATGATCAAGGGCAAGGGCGGTCGCTTCCGCCAGAATCTGCTGGGCAAGCGCGTAGACTACTCCGGTCGTTCCGTGATCGTGGTCGGTCCGCAACTCAAGCTACACCAGTGCGGCCTGCCGAAGAAGATGGCGCTCGAGCTGTTCAAGCCCTTCATTTTCGAACGCCTTGAAAAAATGGGCATCGCCAGCACCATCAAGGCCGCGAAGAAGGAAGTCGAAGCCGAGACCCCGGTGGTGTGGGACATCCTCGAAGAAGTCATTCGCGAACATCCGGTGATGTTGAATCGTGCCCCGACATTGCACCGTCTCGGCATCCAGGCTTTCGAGCCGACGCTGATCGAGGGCAAGGCGATCCAACTGCACCCGCTGGTCTGCGTGGCGTTCAACGCCGACTTCGACGGTGACCAGATGGCGGTGCACATTCCGTTGTCTCTCGAAGCACAGATGGAAGCCCGCACTCTGATGCTGGCATCTAACAACGTCTTGTCGCCTGCCAACGGACAGCCGATCATCGTTCCCTCACAGGACGTGGTGCTGGGTCTCTACTACGCCACCCGCGAGGATGTTACGGCCCGTGGCAACGGCATGATGTTTACCGATCTGGCTGAAATAACCCGCGCTATCGACTCGCGTCAGATCGACCTCCATGCCCGCATCACGGTTCGGATCCGTGAATACGAACTTGACACTGACAAGCAGTGGCAGCCCAAGATCACCCGCTATTCAACAACCGCGGGCCGCGCCCTGCTTTCCGAGATTCTGCCGCGCGGCCTGCCGTTCAAGGTCATCGACAAACCGCTCAAGAAGAAGGAGATATCCAAGCTGATCGACGAGAGCTTCCGTCGTTGCGGCCTGAAAGAAACCGTAGTCTTCGCCGACCAGCTGATGCAGGCCGGCTTCCGCCTGGCCACTCGCGCCGGCATTTCGATCTGCGTCGATGACATGTTGGTTCCAACCCAAAAGCAAAGCTTGATCGCGGCAGCCGAAACAGAGGTCAAGGAAATCGAGAAGCAATACACGTCCGGCCTTGTCACCGTCGGTGAACGCTACAACAAGGTGGTCGACATCTGGGGTCGCGCCGGCGATCAGGTGGCCAAGGCCATGATGGATCAACTGGCCCATCAGACGGTTACCGGTGCGGATGGCAAACAGGTGAGCCAGGAGTCGTTCAACTCCATCTACATGATGGCCGACTCCGGCGCGCGTGGTTCCGCAGCGCAGATACGCCAGCTTGCCGGCATGCGCGGCCTGATGGCCAAGCCGGACGGCTCAATCATCGAAACCCCGATCACCTCCAACTTCCGTGAGGGCCTCAACGTTCTGCAGTACTTCATTTCGACCCACGGCGCGCGCAAGGGTCTGGCAGATACGGCGCTGAAAACAGCGAACTCGGGGTATCTGACGCGTCGCCTGGTGGACGTTACGCAAGACTTGGTGGTGATCGAAGACGACTGCGGTACCCAG
>JAIOPW010000471.1 GCA_021413665.1 Rhodocyclales bacterium
CGCATGGAGCGCGAGCGGCTTCGCCTCGTCGAAGAGCAGCGTCGGCTGGCGGAAGAGCAGCGCCTGGCCGCCGAACGCGAGAAGGCGCGTATCGCCGCGGAACAGCGCCTTGCCGCCGAGCGCAGGCAGGCCGATGAACAGGCGCGGCGCCAGGAAGAGAAACTGAACCTCGAAGCCCGGCGCAAGAAGGAAGAGGAACGACTGGAGCGTGAACGCCAGCGGCTTGCCGAAGCCGAGCGCCTGGCGCAGGAACGCAAACAGCAGGAAGAGCAGCGCGTGGAACGCGCGCGGCTCGCCGAAGCCGAACGTCTTGCGCTGGAACGCAGGCAACACGACGAGCAACGCCAGGCGGCCGAGCAGAAGCGCGTCGAACAACAGAAGCTGGCGCAACTGGCGGCCGCAAAGCCCGCCCCGATGCCGCCGCCCGCACCGGCCCAGGCGGCGATTTCCGCGCCGGCGCCGGCCCGGAAGCCGGAGCCGACAAGCGCCGTGGCGCTGCCGCCAACCGCCCCCGTGATCGACATCCAGGCCGGCGTCGCGGTGCCGGCGCTGATCGCCCCCTCGGCCAACCCGTTCTCCGCCGGGCGCTATCCGCTCGGCCGCATCTATACGCTCGGCGACGTCGCCGTGGTCCGCCAATCGGACATCCTGACCGGCATCGAGGAAAGAACCCTCAGCTTGCGCGTGACGCGGGTCGATTACGACGAGGATCGCGTCGAATTCAACCGTGGTCAAATGATCACCGACCTGATGGGCAATCCGATCAAGAACGGGCCGGTGGAATTCGATACCCCGGTGCAATGGACACCAGCCGAACTCCAGCTCGGCAGGAAATGGACCGCCGCCTTCCGCCGCACCCAGGGCGGCAACACCTCGAACGCCTACTACAACATGCACATCGCCGCGCGCGAAACCATCGACGTTCCGGCGGGACGTTTCGACTGCTTCCGCATCGATGGCGAGGGCTGGAATACGACCAATGGCTCGCGGCTGGAGCTCAAGCTGTGGCTGGTGCCGGGCATCAACTTCCCGATCCGGCGCGACTTCCTCACCCGCAACAAGTTCGGGCGTTTGCACGACACCACAAGGAACGAACTGGTCTCGCTGCGCCAGCAGACCATCGGCGCCCTGTGAGGGAAGCCAGCCGATCGCGGCGGGCACTTGCGGCGGGAACGCCCTTCCTTGCCGGCGGCGAATGCGAGCCATGCGGCAAGTCTCCGATTGACCGCTTGGGCGGCCTTGGCTAAGATTCGCCGCCTTCACGCGCACCTTCGATGGTGCCCCTCGCCACCCCGATGTCTCTGCTCCGCTGCCTGATCCCACCGCTGCTGATCCTGCTGAGCGCCTCCGCGGGCGCCGAGCAGGCGCTGCAATTATCGGCCGAACTGACGTCGCCGCCGGCCCTGGCCACCGGCTCCGCGCCGCCAGCGGCGGCCGTTGCCGCCGCGCCATCCACGCCGACGCTGCTGCCCGACCCCTCGCGGGAAGTGAAGGACGAGCTGCCGGCCATCCCCACCATCGACCTCACCACCGAACCC
>JAIOPW010000472.1 GCA_021413665.1 Rhodocyclales bacterium
TTCTTGATCGGGATCAGCGCGCTCATGCCGCCCATCGCCGGGGCGCCGCGCTTGTGGCAGGCCTTGACCAGCGCCAGCGCGTAGCTGCGCATGAAGGGCACTTCCATGGTGATGGCGCCACGATTGGCGAGGCAGAAATCCTTGTTGCGCTTGAACTTCTTGATGCAGGAAAAGATGTAGTCCCAGCGCCCGGCGTTGAGGCCGGCACTGTGCTCGCGCAGTTCATAAAGGATTTCTTCGAGTTCGAAGGTGGCGAGGATGGTTTCGATCAGCACCGTGGCCTTGATCGTGCCCTGCGGCAGGCCGATCTCGTTTTGCGCCATGACGAAGATGTCGTTCCACTGGCGGGCTTCGAGGTGGCTTTCCATCTTCGGCAGGTAGAAGTAGGGGCCGGCGCCGCGGGCAAGCTGTTCCTTGGCGTTGTGGAAAAGGAACAGGGCGAAATCGAAAATGCCGCCGGAAACCCGCTGGCCGTCGATCAGCACGTGTTTTTCGTCCAGATGCCAGCCGCGGGGCCGTACTTGCAGCGTGGCGACCTTGTCGTTGAGCTTGTATTCCTTGCCGGCTTCATTCTTGAAGCTCAGTTCGCGGCGGATCGCCTTGTAGATATTGATCTGGCCCTGGATCAGGTTATCCCATTTAGGGCTGTTGGAATCCTCGAAGTCGGTCATGTAGCTGTCGGCCCCGGAGTTGTAGGCGTTGATGACCATCTTGGCCTCGACCGGGCCGGTGATCTCGGTGTGGCGGCGTTCCAGGGCCTTGGGCAAGGGCGCAATCTTCCAGTCGCCTTCGCGGATGTGCCTGGTTTCGGGCAGAAAATCGGGCATTTCCCCGGCGTCGATGCGGGCTTGGCGGACGACGCGGGCCTTGAGCAGATCCTGACGGCGTGGCTCGAAGGCGCGATGCAGCTTGGCGACCAGCGCCATGGCTTCGGGCGTGAGGATCGTGGCATATTCGGCGGAAACTGGGGCGTTGATCTGGACGCCGGCGGGCAGGGCCATTTGGAACTCCTTGGAATGGGGTTGCTGGGATGGCCAAATTCTATTCTTGCCAAATAGGATATAGAAGCTACTATTCGATCAAATGATTATTGATCAATAGTATCGAATGGATCACTTCAAGCAGATTTCTGCCTTCGTCAATGTCGCAAGTCGCGGTAGCCTGTCCGCGGCGGCCCGTAGCGAGGGGGTTACGCCGGCCATCATCGGGCGTCGTCTGGATGCGCTGGAAGAACGCCTGGGTGCCAAGCTCCTGTTGCGCACGACACGCCGCATTTCCTTGACTTTCGAGGGCGCGGCATTCCTTGAAGACTGCCAGCGCATCCTGCGCGAATTGGCTGATGCGGAGGGCGCTGTGAGTCTTGGCGGCATTCGCCCCGGAGGGCACCTCAAGGTTTCGGCGCCGGCTGGCTTCGGCCGTCGACATGTGGCACCCTTGCTGATGGATTTCATGGTCGAGAATCCAGAAGTCACTGTTCGACTTGAACTTTCCGATCGGCTGGTGGATCTGGTGGAGGAAAACGTCGATTGCGCGATCCGCATCGGCGACTTGGCCGATTCCAGCCTGATCAGCATCCGTCTGGGTGAAATGCGCCGGGTGGTGGTCGCCAGCCCCGACTACCTGACGAAATTCGGCGTGCCGTCAGCGCCGACTTTCCTCGCCGAGCACAACTGCCTCTCGCTACGCCAACAACGTGGGTGGACCTTGCGTTTCGACGATGAGGTCAGGGTGGTGAAAGTGGGTGGTGGCTTCGAATGCAACGACGGTGCGGTCCTGCACGACTGGGCACTCGCCGGCAAGGGTGTGGCCTGGCGCTCGTTGTGGGAGGTTGGGGCCGACATCAAGGCCGGACGGTTGGTCACGGTGCTCGACGAATTCGCTGCGCCGCCGGTGGGTATCCACGCCGTAGTACCGCAGCGCCGTCATCTACCTTTGCGCGTACGCTTGTTCATCGACCTGCTGAAGGCGCGCTGGCGCGATTCGGCCTACTGGGCGGCGGCGGTCGGCGTCTGAGCGGGATTGTTCTCGAAGGCCAGTTCCAGGAACTCGCTTAGCTGGTGGACCCAGATTTCGCGGCCAAAGACGAATCCTTCGTTGTGGCCGCCCTCGATTTCCATGAATCGCTTGGGTGCCCGGGCCACCGCAAACAGGCGTTCGCCGTGGGCAAAGGGGATGATGTCGTCCTGAAGGCTGTGAATCACCAATACCGGTGAATTTACCTGTGAGAGTCGGTCACGGCTGTCGTAACGGATCCGGGCCAGCAGGCGGATCGGCAGCCAGGGGTAGATTTCGGCGCCGAGGTCGGGCACCGAGGTGAAGGTCGATGCCAGCACCAGCGCTGCGGGTTGCCGGGTCGCCGCGAGCTGCGTCGCCACCGCGCCACCAAGGGATTCGCCAAAGACGACAATGTGCTTGGCCGGGTAGCCCAGTGCCTGCGTGGCATGGTGCCAGGCGGTATCGGCGTCTATGTAGCTGCCTTCCTCCGAGGCCCTGCCGCTGCTGCGGCCATAGCCGCGATAGTCGATGATCAGGCTCGCGAAGCCGAGGTCATGGAACATGCGCAGGTAGTCGAGGCGATGGCTGATGTTGCCCGCATTGCCGTGGAAGATGATGACGAGGCCGCGTGCCGGTTTGCCTCGACCGGCGGGCACATGCCAGCCGTCGAGCGTCTCGCCGTCGGGTGTGGTCAGCGCCAGGGGATCGAAGCCCAGTCCGATGCTGGCCGGCGTGGCCTGAAACCCGCGGTCAATCGTCGGCTGGAATACCAGCGCGTCCTGCTTGAAATAGACCAGGGCCAGCAGCCCGAGGTAGACCAGCAGGCCAATCTGGATCACCGACCAGAGCATCGATCTCCCCTTCTCCTTGCGCCCGTCGCTCATGGCAATGTCATTCTTGCATTCGCGCTTGATGTCCGACTGTAGCGCAAATGAAAAAGCCGCACCGGTTTCCCGGCGCGGCCTTTTACGACTTCGTGCGGCGCAGGGCTTAGTGGAACTGCTCTTCTTCGGTCGAGCCGTGCAGCGCGGTAACCGACGAAGCGCCACCCTGGATCACCGTGGTGACATCGTCGAAGTAGCCGACGCCGACTTCCTGCTGGTGCGAGACGAAGGTGTAGCCCTTGTCGCGCGCGGCGAACTCGGGTTCCTGCACCATATCCACATAGTGTTTCATGCCTTCGCCGCGGGCGTAGGCGTGGGCGAACTGGAAGGTTTGGAACCAGTTGATGTGGATGCCGGCCAAGGTGATGAACTGGTACTTGTAGCCCATCGCCGCGAGTTCGTCCTGGAACTTGGCGATGGTCTTGTCATCGAGGTTCTTTTTCCAGTTGAAGGACGGCGAGCAGTTGTAGGACAGTAGTTTGCCAGGGGATGCGGCTTGAACGGCCTGGGCGAATTCGCGGGCGAAGCCGAGGTCCGGCTTGCCGGTCTCGCACCAGACGAGGTCGGCATAGGGTGCGTAGGCGACGCCACGGCTGATCGACTGCTCGAGGCCGTTCCTGACGCGATAGAAACCTTCGGCTGTCCGTTCGCCCGTGATGAAGGGTTTGTCGTTGGCGTCGTGATCCGAGGTGATCAGGTTGGCAGCTTCGGCGTCGGTGCGGGCGAGGATGATGGTCGGCACGCCCATGGTATCGGCGGCGAAGCGCGCGGAAATAAGCTTTTCGACGGCTTCGTTGGTCGGCACCAGAACCTTGCCGCCCATGTGGCCGCATTTCTTCACGGCCGCCAGCTGGTCTTCGAAGTGCACTGCAGCAGCACCCGAGGCGATCATGTTCTTCATCAGTTCGAAGGCGTTCAGCACGCCGCCGAAGCCGGCTTCCGCATCGGCCACAATGGGCAGGAAATAGTCGATGAATTCCTTGTCGCCCGGATTGATGCCGCGCGACCACTGGATTTCGTCGGCACGCTTGAAGGTATTGTTGATGCGGCGGACCATGGTCGGCACCGAGTCGTAGGCATACAGCGACTGGTCCGGATACATGGTCTCCGAGGTATTGCCGTCGGCGGCCACCTGCCAGCCCGACAAATAGACCGCCTCGAGGCCGGCCTTGGCCTGTTGCATCGCCTGTCCGGCGGTGATGGCGCCGAAGGCATTTACGTACCCCTTCTTCGCGCCGCCATTTACGGCGGCCCACAGCTTTTCCGCGCCGCGCTTGGCCAGCGTGTAGTCGATGGGGAAGGTACCGCGCAGGCGGACGACGTCGTCGGCGCTGTATCCGCGCTTGACGCCTTTCCAGCGGGGGTTCTCGGCCCAATCCTTGGCTAGGGCGGCGGCTTGTGCTTTGCGATCAGTCATGTTCAATCCTCTGAGGGTTGTTGTCGAAGGGGGGGCTCCAGGATGCGAACCGTATCGACAGTATAAAGAGGATTTTGCGTTGCAGCAATAGTCTTATATAAGACCAGTATAATATTTTTATAATTATTTAACAGCGAGTTAAATGCTGTTTTTCGCAATACGAGAAGCGTTTCACAAGAGTGAAAGCTTTGCTGATATATGTCTTATATAAGACTATGCTGGCTTCAATGCATTTTCGCTTACGATGACTCCGTCCTCGTCGGCATACAACCACTCGCCCGGAGTAAAGGTGACTCCGCCGAAACTGACCGGAATGTCGGCGTCGCCGACATTTTTCTTGACTGTCTTCATTGGATGGGTGTCGAGCGCAAATACGCCGATATCCATCTCGCCGATGGCGCGCGAATCGCGAATGCAGCCATAGACGACGATTCCCGCCCAACCGTTCTTCACGCCCAGTGCGGCAAGCTGGTCGCCAACTAGGGCCCGGCGCAGGCTGCCGCCTCCGTCAATTACAAGGACGCGGCCCTCTCCGGATGATTCGAGTACCCTTCTGACCAGCGAGTTGTCCTCGAAAAGCTTGAGTGTTGCAATGCGGCCAAAAAATGCAGACCGGCCGCCAAAGCTGCCGAACATCGGCTCAACGACGCGTACCGTGCCTTCATGCGCGTCACAGAGGTCAGTAGTGAGCCAGTCCATGATGAGTCAAAAGCCTTTGTAGGCAATGCGGGTGTTTCAGATTGCCGATGGAATCGGCGGTGCAGTGGCCGCCTCTTCAAACTTGAGGGCGATCTTTTCGTGTTCGTCAAGGTCGATCGTGACGCGACCACCGTGCACCAGTTTTCCGAACAGAAGTTCGTCCGCAAGCGCGGAGCGAATGGTGTCTTGGATCAGGCGCGCCATCGGTCGCGCGCCCATCAGTGGATCGAAGCCCTTTTCCGCCAGCCAGGCGCGCAGCGCATCGGTGAAAATGGCTTCGACCTTTTTCTCATGCAGTTGTCCTTCGAGTTGCATGAGGAATTTGTCCACAACGCGCAGGATGATTTCCGCATCGAGTGCGCGGAAGGAAATGATTGCATCAAGGCGGTTGCGGAACTCGGGCGTGAACATGCGCTTGATGTCGGCCATTTCGTCGCCTTGTCCCTTGTTGGCGGTGAAGCCGATGCTGGTCTTCTGCAAAGCTTCCGCGCCGGCGTTT
>JAIOPW010000492.1 GCA_021413665.1 Rhodocyclales bacterium
TGCAATGGCACATCAAGTCCACCACCAAGGCGCAGCAGGGCCTCTACGAATACGACGCGGTGTCGCGCCTGCGCGATTCCCAACTCGGCGACGAGAAGGTCAAGGACATTGGAAACTACATCGTCAAGGGTGTGCTGTGGCAGGCCTTCGAGCAGGGTCGGCCTTCCGTGATCCTGATCGACGAAGTGGACAAGGCCGACATCGAATTTCCCAACGACCTGCTGCGCGAGCTCGACCGCATGGAGTTCCATGTCTACGAGACACGCCAGACCATCCGCGCCGACGTCCGCCCGATCGTCATCATCACTTCCAACAACGAGAAGGAACTGCCCGACGCCTTCCTGCGCCGCTGCTTCTTCCACTACATCAAGTTTCCGGACAAGGAAACCATGGGGCGCATCGTCGACGTCCATTTCCCCAACCTGAAAAAGGACCTGCTGCGCGAAGCGATGGAAGTCTTCTTCGAACTGCGCGAAGTGCCGGGCATGAAGAAGAAGCCCTCGACCTCGGAACTCATCGACTGGCTCAAGCTGCTGGTGGCCGAGGACATCCCGCCCGAGGCGCTACGCTCCAAGGACCGCAAGACCGTGGTGCCGCCGCTGGCGGGCGCGCTGCTGAAGAACGAGCAGGACGTGCATCTGTTCGAGCGCCTGGTGTTCATGGCGCGCCAGAACCGCTGATTTTGTCAGCAATTCGCCGTCCCGCCAGCGCCGACTCTCCATGCTGATCGATTTCTTCCTTCACCTCAAGGCAAAGAAACTTCCCGTTTCCACGCGCGAGTTCCTGACGCTGCTGGAGGCGCTGAAGGAGCATGTCGCGGGGAATTCGATCGACGATTTCTACTTCCTCGCCCGCACCTGCCTGGTCAAGGACGAAACACATTACGACAAGTTCGACCGGGCGTTCGGCGAATACTTCAAGGGCGTGACGCAGATTCCGGGCCTCGAAGCCGACATCCCCGAAGAGTGGCTGAAGATGATGATGAAAAAGCATCTGACGCCCGAGGAAAAGGCCAAGCTGGAAAAGCTCGGCTGGGACAAGCTGATGGAGGAATTCAAGAAGCGCCTGAAGGAGCAGAAGGAACGCCACGCCGGTGGCAGCAAGTGGATCGGCACCGGCGGCAGTTCGCCCTTCGGCCACGGCGGCTACCACCCCGAAGGCATCCGCATCGGCGGCGAATCGGCCGGCAACCGCACCGCGATCAAGGTCTGGGAAAACCGCGAGTACCGCAACCTCGACGACACCGTGGAACTCGGCACGCGCAACATCAAGATCGCGCTGCGCCGGCTGCGGCGCTTTGCCCGCGAAGGTGCGGAGGACGAACTCGACCTCGACGGCACCATCACCGGCACGGCGAGGAACGCCGGTTGGCTCGACATCAAGATGCGCCCCGAGCGCCACAACAAGGTCAAGGTGCTGCTGTTCCTCGACATCGGCGGCTCGATGGACGACCACATCAAGGTTTGCGAGGAACTCTTCTCGGCGGCCAAGAGCGAGTTCAAGCACCTCGAATATTTTTATTTCCACAACTGCATCTACGACTATGTCTGGAAGGACAACCGGCGTCGCCATGGCGAGCGCTTCCCGCTGTGGGACGTGATGCACAAGTACGGCGAGGACTACAAGGTGGTGGTGGTCGGCGACGCCACCATGAGTCCGTATGAGGTCCTTCAGCCCGGCGGCTCGGTGGAATATTCCAACGAGGAAGCCGGCGCCGTCTGGTTGCAGCGCATGCTCGACACATGGCCGCGTGCCGTGTGGCTCAACCCCGAACCGGAGCGTTTGTGGGACTATCGTCATTCCATCGAACTGATCCGCACCATTTTCAACAGCCGCATGTTCCCGCTGACGCTAGCCGGACTTGAACGTGCGATGCGCGAACTCAACAAGTAAGTCTCCCAGCGAAAGGAAACGCCATGCCGCCACGCCGCCGTTTGCTGAAAGCCCTTGCCGCCGCCGGTCTCTTGGGTCCCGCGGGAATTTCCGGCCTGATCCGCGATGCGCTGGCCAAGGGCGATGCGCCGATCCGACCCGGACTGCACAAGGTACGCGGCGAAGTCGTCGTCAACCGCAGGCTGGCGACCGAAGGCCAGCTCATCCAGCCCGGCGATACCATCGTCACCGGCCGCAACAGCGAAGCCATCTACGTCATCGGCCAGGATGCCTTCATGCAGCGCGAGCTATCCACGGTCAGCTTTGGCAGCGATGCCGCGGTGAATCTGATGCGAGTGGTCACCGGCAAGATCCTCTCGGTCTTCGGCAAGGGCGCCCGCTCGATCCAGGTGTCGAC
>JAIOPW010000040.1 GCA_021413665.1 Rhodocyclales bacterium
GCCAAGGCTGCGCAGGCTGCCGCCCATGACCTGCGCAAACACCGGCGCGGCGACATCGCCGCCGTAGTACTTGCCGTTGGACGGTTCGTCGATCATCACGGCGACGATCAGGCGCGGATCGGAGGCCGGGGCGAAGCCGACGAAGGAAGCGACATACTTGTTGGCGTAGGCGCCGCCTTCCAGCTTGTGCGCCGT
This sequence comes from Rhodocyclales bacterium, assembly GCA_021413665.1. GTDB lineage: Bacteria > Pseudomonadota > Gammaproteobacteria > Burkholderiales > Rhodocyclaceae > Sulfuritalea. The sequence goes on from JAIOPW010000040.1 coordinate 196, forward strand.
GCCGGTCTTGCCCGCCACGCGGTAGCCGGCAATCTGCGCTTTCGGCGCGGTGCCGCCCGGCAGCACCGCCATCTCCAGCATGGCGCGGACTTCACGCGCCGTCTGCGCGGAGAACACCTGCTTGCCGTTGAGCGGTGGCGTGTCGATCCGCGCCAGCGAGATCGGCACCAGGTCGCCGTCGCGGGCAAAGGCCTGATAGGCGCGCGCAAGCTGGATCAGCGTCACCGAAATGCCGTGGCCATACGCCATCGTCGCCTGCTCGATCGGCTTCCAGGTCTTGGCCGGGCGCAGGCGGCCGCCGACTTCGCCGGGAAAGCCCAGCTTGAGCGGCGTGCCGAAGCCGACACCGTCGAACATGGTCCACATCTCGATCGGCGTCATCGACAGCGCCAGCTTGGCGGCGCCGACGTTGGACGACTTCTGGATCACCTGCGCCACGGTCAGAATTCCATGGGCATGGGCATCGTGGATCGTCGCGGTGCCGATGGTCAGCTTTCCCGGTGCGGTCTGGATCGGCGTGTTGAAACGGACCTTGCCCGATTCCAGCGCCAGCGCGGCGGTAAAGGGCTTCAGTGTCGAGCCCGGCTCGAAGGTATCGGTCAGCGCCCGGTTGCGCAATTGCGCGCCGACCAGCTTGACGCGATTGTTCGGGTTGTAGGTCGGCAGGTTGGCCAGCGCCAGGATCTCGCCGCTGCGGGCATCGAGCACCACCACACCGCCGGCCTTGGCGCGGTTTTCCTCGAGCGAGCGCTTGAGGTGGCTGTAGGCCAGGTACTGCAGCTTCGAGTCCATCGCCAGCACGATGTCCTTGCCTTCCAGCGGCGGGTGGATGCTCTCGACATCTTCCACCACGTTGCCGCGCCGGTCCTTGATCACGCGCCGACTACCCGCCTTGCCCGAGAGTTGCGCATTGAAGGCCAGCTCGATGCCTTCCTGCCCCGCGTCTTCGACGCCGGTGAATCCCAGCATATGCGCCATCACTTCACCGGCCGGGTAATAGCGGCGGAACTCGTTTTTCTGGTGGATGCCGGGCAATTGCAGCGCCGATATGCGGTCGGCCACGTCGGGCGGCAGTTGGCGCTTGATATAGACAAAGTCGCGCTCGGACGCGAGCTTGCGGTTGATCTCGCGCACGTCCATGTCCAGCAGCATGGCCAGGTTGCGCGACTGCGCCGGCGTCAGTTGCGCATCCTCGGGAATCGCCCAGATCGAGCGCACCGGGGTCGACACCGCCAGCACATCGCCGTGGCGGTCGGTGATGCGCCCGCGAGTGGCGGAAATGTCGAGCACGCGCTCGAAGCGGGCGCGGCCCTTGTCGCCGAGGAACTCGCTGTTGAAGCCCTGCAGGTAAAGCGAGCGGATGATCAGCGCAGCGAAGGCCCCCAGCAGCAGTACCAGCACCAGGCGCTGCCGCCAGGGCGGCAGGCGCTCGGAGAGCAGCGGACTGCGGGAGAACTTGATCGACTTCATCGCGCGCTCACTTCGCCGCCACCGCATCGACGGAAATGATCTGCCCCGGCGCCGGCGGCTTCATGCCGAGCTTTTCGCGCGCGGACTTCTCGACCCGGACATGGGCGGCCAGTGTGCCCTGTTCGAGCTGCAGTTGTCCCCACTCGACATCCAGGTCGCGCATGCGTTTCTGCGACGCTTCCAGTTCGGTGAACAGCTTGCGCGAGCGGTGGTTGGCGCTGACCGCTGAAAGTGCGCACGAAAGAGCGATCAAGACCAGGACGAAGTTGAGCCGCGCCATGCTCAGATCTTCTCCGCCACGCGCAGCACCGCGCTGCGGCAACGCGGGTTGG
>JAIOPW010000493.1 GCA_021413665.1 Rhodocyclales bacterium
GGACCGCCCCAATGAACGCGAAGCCAACCCGCGTAGTCGCGCAGCGGCGGACCACCATCACCCCCTGCTTGGGCCAGGGCGCCGCGGGGAGGGTAGTCCGGTGAGCGCACAGATCAACCTCTACCATCCGCGCTTTCTCAAGCCGCGCGAGTTGCTTACGCTGCGCAATGTCGCGCTCGCGGCGGCGGCACTCTACAGCCTGCTTGCCGTCGCTGGCGGCTGGGCCTGGCAGAACGCCGCCGCCCAAGGGAAAGCCGCGGCGGCGGCGGAAGCACAAGCCAAGTCGGCAAGGGATGCGGTGGAAGCCGCAACGACAGCCGCTGCGATTCGCAAGCCGAGCCCTCAACTGGCTGCCGAACTGGACGGCACGGAGGCCATACTGCGTCGCCGCAACGAGATCGCGCGCCTGCTGGAAAGCGGTGCGGTCGGCAGTACCGCCGGCTTTTCCGAGTACATGCGCGGTTTTGCCCGCCTGACACAGGATAGTCTGTGGCTCACGGGTTTCAGCATCGGGTCCAGTGGCAACCACATGGAAATTCGTGGCAGCATGCTCAACCCTGGAGCCCTGCCCGATTACATTCGCCGCCTGGGCGCCGAAAAAGCATTCCAGGGACGCAATTTCGCTTCCTTGAACATGAATCGCCTCGACCCGGCTCCGGCGGCAGCCGCAATTCCGGCCGCCGCCGTACCGCCAACGCCGACTTCCGCCGCGGGTCCGATCGCATTCGTACTGATGCCAAGCAAATCGATCGACGGCAAGTAGGGCAGGCGATGAAGGCCATGGCTGCGCAATGGGAGCAATGGGCGGCAAAGTTCGCTTCGCTGACACAACGCGAACGCGCCATTCTCGCGGGTGCGATCGTGTTTGGCGGCGGCTTTCTGATTTTCAGTTTCGGCGTTGACCCCTACTTGATCAAGGCTCGCAACGCAAACCAGGCGGAATCCGCTGCACGCGCCGAGTTTGTCCAGCAGTCGGCACAACTGGCCCAGCTGACTGCGCAAAATGCGGATCCTGATGCGGTCAATCGCAACAAGCTGGCACAGGCGAAGAAGGATCTGGGCGCGGTCAGCGAACGCCTGGCGCGCTTCGAGGGAGGCATGGTGCCGCCCGCAAGAATGCAGGCCTTTCTGCAAGGACTGCTGGCGAAAAATACGGGCATTGAACTGCTCGGCCTGGATACGCTGCCGGTAACCTTGGTGGGTGCCTCTCCCGCGGACAAGTCCGATGCGCCCGCCCAGAGTACGCCACCTTCGGACAAGGACGCTCTGATGCCGGGAACGGTGGCGTCGGCCGACGGGGTCTATCAGCATGGCATCGAGATCCGGCTGGCCGGCAGTTACAATGCCCTCCTGAACTACCTTGAGGAACTCGAACGCATGCCGCAGCGCGTAATGTGGAACCACGTCAGCCTCACCGTGGAAAAGTATCCGCGCAACGTCATGGTGTTGCGGGTCTACACCCTGAGCCTTGACCGGAACTGGTTGGTTGTATGATGCGCTTCGATCGGCTTTATCTGGTATTGGCGGGCTTGATCGGGGCAGCGTTTGCTCATGCCCAGATGCCGGATCCGACACGGCCAGGGGGAAGCCAAATGGCGCCGGAGCATGGAAGCAGAGCCTCCGCACCCGTGGAATCCGGCGTGCAAACGGTGATTCTCCGACGCGGAGGCAAGTCGACGGCTGTGATCAACGGACAGCATGTGGCAGTC
>JAIOPW010000474.1 GCA_021413665.1 Rhodocyclales bacterium
CGGCAGCACCCCCAGCTTGTCCAGCGGAATCGGCTCGCCGCCGGCGAGGATGCGCATCACGACGTCTTCGACGCCGCCGGTGGTGGGTATCGTCGCCACCCGCAGTTCGATATCCAGCGGGCCGTACTTCTTGAACTTGATCTTGCCGTCCTGCGGCTTGCGGCGCTCGGCAATATCCAGGTCACACATGATCTTGAGCCGCGCCACCATCGCGTTGCGGTAACTGGCGGGCACCTCGATGTACTTCTGCAACGAGCCATCCCTGCGGAAGCGGATCCCCACCTTGTCCTTGCCCAGGCCCGGCTCGATGTGGATGTCGGAAGCTCCCATCTGGTAGGCGTCGATGATGACCTTGTTGACCAGCTTGACCAGCTCATTGTCGGATGCGGCGGAAACGTCGTCGCTGCCGCTGCCCTCGCCATCCATTTCCCCGTCATCGAGGGTCGCCAGCATGTCGCCGACGGAACTGTCATCGGTGAAGCCGGGAACGCCTGCCGCACCGAACAACTGGTCGAGCGTCTGCACGAACTCATGGTTGGTGGTGACCCGGTAAACGACCTTGGACCTCGGGAAAACGTTGTTGACGACGCGCGAACCCTTGACCTGCTCAGGGTCCATGCAAACCACCATGACGCCTTCGGCGCCCTCCTCGACCGGCGCCCACTGTCCCTGCTCCAGGAAGTCGCGCTTGAGGTTCTTGAGCAGGTCCATCGGCTTGATTCGGTCGGATCTGAAGGGTTCGTAAGCCACCTTGAAGAACTTGCCGAGAGCAGTACCCAATGCCGCATGCTTGACCTGGAACTCATTGACCAGGACTTCTTCGACGTCGAGATTCTTGCGTCGTGCGGTGCGTGTCGCGAGTTCGAGTTCCTGCGCGGAAATGACGGCGTCGGACACCAGGAAATCGTACTTGGTCTTGACGGCCGCCGCCGGCTTGCTGCGCTGGTTGAATGCAATTGCGAGGGTCTCGCAGAGGCCTTTGACGCCCTCCTGGGCAACAGCCGCAAAAGGCGTACCCGCCTTGTTGTTGATGATCTGGACGACACCGACCAGCTCGCCGTTCTGCGCGTCGACCACCGGCGCCACCAGCATCTGCTTGGTGCGATAGCCAGTCCGCTTGTCGACTTCCTGCAGGAAGCGCAGCGAGGGGTTGATCGCCTTGAGTTCCCCCTCGTCATAGACGTCACGGATATTGACGGTCTTCTTGGCGAGGGCAACATAGCCGGCGATACTCTGGTCGGCGATCGGAAGACGCAGATCCTTGAATGAGTTCAGGCCCGTCTTGACCTTCGAAACAATCGACGCCTTGTCCTCGCCCACCGAATAGATGGTCAGGCGATCGGCATTGAAGAGGCTGCATATCTCGCCGGAAAGTTCCAGCATGATCTCGTCGATGTTGGCGGTGGCATGGACCTTGTTGGTAACCGTCTGCAGGTTCTTGAAGAAGGTTAGACGGCTGTCCACATCTGATGCTGCGGCCTCGGCGGGTGCGCCTGAAACGGGGCTCATTCGACTGACTCCATGGCGCCAGCGCGCGCCCTCATGCCGCCGTCAAGCAGGGCCGCATGAAGTCCGCGCTGGGAAAGCAAAAATGCGGCGGCGGAACTGCGACGTCCCGTCTGACAATAGACAATGTATTCCCTGGCCGGATCGAGCGCCGCCACCGCTTGCCGAATGTCATTGAGCGGTATGTTGATCGCCCCCGGAAAGCCGTCCGCCTGGTACTCCGCCGGAAAGCGCACGTCGATCCAGGTCGCACCCGCCGTGACACGCCGCGCCGCTTCTTCGCCAGCCACCTTCTGCAACAGGGGAGCTCGCAACAGATCGTTAAAGTCCTGCTTGGACAGGCGTAGCAGCATACCGTCCGTATTCATGGCCACTGTGGCATTGCGCACGGTATCGGCGACCAGGGCTTCTTCGCCAAAAGCATCGCCTTCCTTGAGTTCCGCCAGTTGCACGGGAGAACCCGCAACCAGCCGCGATACCTTGCAGCGCCCGCTTTCGATCAGGTAGTAGTAATCGCCGGGGTCGCCTTGCCGGATTATGGTCTCACCGCGCTTGGCTGAAACGCGGTTGAATCTGGCCAGCAACGCCTGGATATTTGCCGGCGGCAGGGACGCGAACGCACCGACCGTGAGATTGTCCACCGCGAACATGCCGGACATCATGCGCCAGTCGGTTTGCTCGGAGCCATCTTGAGCACTATCGCCTGGCACGGCCAGTTGGTTCCAGGTGACCACGATGTCCAGAGTGTCTTCCTCCAGACTGAGCAGTTCAACGTCGGTGATGGCCTTACCGCTGCGCGGCATCTTGCCGCCACCGGCCACCGGCGCCGCACCCTGCTCATGACCACCCACCAGAACGCGCGAGGTACCGTCGGGCATGGTCACCAGCATTTGCCCCCGCACCAGATAGACCACCTGGCCACCCCAATCGGCTGCGCGAAACGGATCGGACGCGCGACTGAAACAATGCGTGCGGCAAAGCGGCAGCAGGGCGCGCAGACCCTCACGCCCCAACGACAGCAGGGGCTGCAAACGGGACAGCAGTTCAACGCTCACTGCTTCGGCCATGATCAAATCTCGAACAACTGGTTGTTCTGCAACATCCCAGGACGGAATTCACCAATGCGGTCCTCGATTTCCTGCATCGTCAATTCGATCTGTCCCGGCTTCAGATGGGTTACAAAGATTTCGGCATCGCGCTGCAGGTTCGTCAGTTCCTCCAGAAGCATGCTAGGGCACAGGTGCAGGGATGCCACCGCAAGCCTCTCTTCACGATCGGAGAAGGCGCACTCGATGATCAGGTAGCGCAGATTACGTATCTGGTTGACGAATTTCCACAACTCCGGGCATGGCCCGGTATCGCCGGTGAAAACCAGGCTGGCTTGTCCGGAATCGATCTGGTAACCAACCGCCGGCACGGTGTGGTTCGCCGGAATCGGAATTATCTTGCGGCCATCCAGATCGACCGCCTCGCCCACGCTGATCGGAGAAAACCGCATGAAGGGCTTTTCCGCAGACGGTATTACGCTGAAGTCAGGCCATATGGCCCAGTTGAATACGTGGGCACGAATTATTTCGAGCGTAGCCTCGGTCGCATGCACCACTACCGGACGATTCCGCATGTCCCCGACGGTGTCGACCATGAATGGCAGGCATGCCAGATGGTCGAGGTGCGAGTGTGTAATAAAGACATGATCGATCTGCGCCAATTCGGCGATCGCCAGATCGCCGACGCCGGTTCCGGCGTCAATCAGGATGTCGTTGTCGACCAGCAGCGAGGTGGTGCGCAGATGCCGCCCGCCGATTCCACCGCTGCAACCCAGAATGCGTACCTTCATTGTTTCGCCACCCGTGCATGGCCGCCGCGCGCGGGCGGCAACCCAGACACTGGACGCCGCAACAAGGGCTGAACCAGTGTCGCGTCCTTACCCGGCAAGGAGGATGGAGGGTAGGTTGTCATTTCGTTTCAAAAATGGTGACGCCATCCCAGTTTTCCCCGGGCGGCTCTTTGCGCAGATGCCCCACACGCTTGACGTACAGATCGTACAGGTAACGCGGCTTGATGCGCTGCAAATTCATCAAAGCGACTTCCGACTGGTCCCAATCCTGGGCGCGGTAGGAACGCAAGGCCTGATTCCAGAGCTTGATTTCATCCATGTCCTCGCGCGACACTTTGCCTTCCTCACCGACCGGCTCATAAATCCCTACCGGATCTTCCTTGCCCTTGACGCGCACGCGGTCCAGTTCGCGGAAAACAAATTCCTTCTTCAGCAATTCGCGCGTGCTCTCGCCGACGATGAAACCGACACCATACTGTTTGGTGATGCCTTCCAGGCGCGAACCGAGATTCACCGCATCGCCCATCACAGTGTATGACTGGCGCACCGGCGATCCCATGTCGCCAACCGTCATCGGACCGGTATTCACACCGACACCGATCTTCAGCTCGGGCCAGCCGCGGGCCACCAGATCCTTGTTGAGCGCATGCAATGCTACATGCATTTCAAGCCCGGTCAGAACCGCGTTCTTTGCGTGCTCCGGATCATCGACCGGCGCCCCCCAGAAGGCCATGATGGCGTCGCCGATGTATTTATCCAGCGTACCACGATGCTTGCGCACGATCAGGGTCATGGCGCCGAGATACTCGTTCATCAGGCTGGCCAACTCGTTCGGTTCCAGCCCCTCCGAAATGGTCGTGAAACCGCGAATGTCGGAAAACAGCACCGTGAGTTCGGCCTTGCGCCCGGCCATGCTGTAGTTCTCCGGATCGCGGCTCATCTCCTCGACCAGTTCCGGCGGAACGTACTGGCCGAACAGTCCGGTCAACTGGCGCTTGGTGCGCGACTCGACAAAGTAGCCCCAGGACATGTTCATCGCATACAAAAGGGCGATCGCTATCATGCCGTTGGCCAGCGGCAGCACCACGTTGGAGACATGCCAGAAGCTGAAATTCACACTCAGCAGCAACAGCAGCACGATGATGCCCACCACCGTCGCCCGGAACGGCGACAGCATCGGCAACAGAAAGGCCATCACCGCGCCGGCGATCAGCACGGTCAGCACGTCAGCGCCAAGAATATAAGGCGGCTTGTGCTTGAGGGTGCCATCGAGCATGCCGGCGATCAGGTTGGCATGTATCTCGACCCCCGGATAGGCCGCCCCCACCGGCGTCGCCCGCAAGTCCATGAGTCCCGGCGCCGTGGTACCGATCACGATAACTCGCCCGGCGAGTCTTTCCTTGGGAACCCGGTCATTGAGGACATCGGTGATCGAGATATAGGGAAAGCTTCCCTGATAACCACGATAGGGGATCAGCGTCGCGGCATTCTCATCCACCGGAATGCGCATCACGCCGCCGGCGGCCGCTTTCAGGTCCAGCCACTCCATGGCCGCATACGACGCCGGCGAATTTCCCGGATAACCCGGCGTAATCGGTGGCTTGCCCAGCAGATTGCGCACCATCGCGAGCGCAAGGGACTCGTAGTACTGGCCCTTGTATTCAACCAGCAAGGGCACTCGCCGCGAGGTTCCGTCGAGGTCCACCAGCGGATTGAAGTGCCCGGCACCTCCCGCCTCTTTTTGAAATTCAGGCAGGTTTGCGCCAAAGCTGACCCACTGGGTGAAAGCGATGCGGCGTCCGTTGAAAGTTCCCGCCGGGAAAACCGGATCCGGCGCAGCGCCGGAACTGACGCCGCCTTCCTTGCTGGAAAAATAGTAGCCGAGAATCACGGGCCGATTCTTCAAGGCGGCGGCGAAGCGCGAATCGTAATCGAGTTGCGGGCGCAGATCCCGGAGCGCGGATTGAAACACCGGCGCGTCCTTCAGTTCCTTTTTCGCCAGTGACTCAAGCGACTTGAGGCCGGAGCTCTCATCCGGTTCGGCAAAGACCACGTCGAAACCGACCAGCTTCACTCCGTACTGGTCGAACAGCTTGTTCATCAAGGTGGCCAGCTTGTCACGGCCCCATGGCCAGCGGCCCTGCTCGGCGAGCGACTTTTCGTCGATATCGAGGATCACGACCCGCTCGTCCACACTTTGCGGCATGGTCAGGCGAACCTTGGCGTCGTAGATCAGGGCGTCGAGGTGATTGATGAACGGAATCTGATAGAAACGCGCAGAATGGCCCAGCAGGATCAGAAGGATCAACAGTCCGAGTACGTAGCGGGGAAGATACTGTTTCAAGAGCTCTCCAGGAATTGCGTCATCCTCGGGTTCAGGTCTTCAGGAAGAATTCCATCTTCACGCCGGCCAGCTCGATCACGTCGTGATCGACAAGTTGATGGGCCTGGGCGTCGAGAGCCTTGCCGTTGATCACCGGGAAACTGGCGCCCTCGACATGGGTAATGAAATAGCCATGCGGCCGCCGCGCGATGACCGCCACCTGAACGCCGGGCTTGCCCAGCGTGGTCAGCGTCTTGGTCAGCTCCATTTCCTTGCCGGCATTGCCGCCCGAGAGGATCTGGATCGCCCCCAGGAGCGGGGCGGGGGCGGCTGCCGGCGCGACCGACGGCGGTTGCGCCGGCATGCCAGGAGAAGTTGACGTGTGGGCAGCAAAGGCTGGTTCAACGGCAGACGGGGGCAAAGAAGTCGTGGCCGGGGCCGGCGCGACGGGTTCGGCAGCGGGCTTTTGTGCCGCACCCGGGCGAAGAATCATGGTCTTCTCGAAATCGGCGTTCGAAGTCTGCTGCGGAACTTCGGCGACGTACTTGAGGCGGTACTTGCCGAGCTCTATGGTGTCCCCGTTCTGCAGGAAGTGCTTCTTGATCGACTGTCCGTTGACGAATGTTCCGTTGGTGCTGCCCAAGTCCTCGAGAAAGGAATCGTTGAGGATCGTGATCACCACCGCGTGCTCGCCGGAAATCGCCAGATTGTCGATCTGGATGTCGTTATGCGGCTTGCGACCGATTGTGGTTCGCTCCTTGCTCAAGGGAATTTCCTTGAGCATAGTGGTTTCCATGCTGAGTATGAGCTTAGCCATTGTTTTCGTCCTTCGAGGATTACTTGAACCAGGCCAGGAAACGGTCCCACCAGCCTCGCGCGGCTGGATAGGCACCCTTCACCTTGACCAGGATTACAGAAACATTGTCGCGGCCGCCGTTGTCGTTGGCCATCTGAATCAACTGCGTCGCACACAACTCCAGGTTCGCCGACAGCGCCCCGAGAGTCATGGCAATTTCATCGTCTTCGACCATGTCGTTGAGGCCGTCGGAACAGAACAGGTATACGTCGCCCGGCACGACGGCATGATCGTGAATCTCCGCCTGCACCTCGGGGTCGATGCCCACGGCGCGCGTAACCAGGTTCTTGTTCTGTGAATGACGCGCCTGCTCAGGTGTGATAAGACCGCTGTCGATTTGTTCCTGCAACAGGGAGTGGTCTCGCGTAACCTGCTGGAACTCCTCGCCACGCAGACGGTAAAGCCGCGAGTCGCCGATATGGCCTACCGTGACCTTGTCATCGTGGAATATCCCGACCACCAGCGTGGTGCCCATCCCGGCGTAGTGCGGCTGGCTCTGTGCCGCCTGATAGATGGCGCCATTGACCCTGGCCATTTCACCGACAAGCGTTACCTCCGCCCATGACTTGCCGGACGCATCAAGGCTGCTCGGCTCGCGCTCGACAAATGCCCGATCCAGCTCGGTGCCGAGCAGCGCCGTCGCCATGCCGCTGGCTACTTCGCCGGCGTTGTAGCCGCCCATGCCATCGGCCAGCACGGCGAAGCCGCGCAGCGGATTCGCCATCACGGAGTCTTCGTTGTTGGTGCGCACCATGCCCGGCTCGCTGCGGGTGACGATTTCCAGTACAACGCTCATGTCCATGACCCGACCCTCAGATGCTGATGTCGACGCCGGACTCATCCGCGGCGGCGCCACCACTCATTGCCATGCAGGTGCGAACATCCTTCGCAAATTCGGCACCGGTCTGGTAGCGCGCATCCGGATCCTTGGTCATTGCCCGATCGATGATTGCCACAACACAGTCCGGCAGGTCGGGATTGAGGCCGCGAATGTCCGGATGCGGTTCGTTGGCGATCTTGAACATTAGTTGCGCCATCGAATCGCCCTCGAAGGGCAGCTTGCCGCAGGACATCTGGTACAGCATGACGCCGAGCGAGAACAGGTCGGAGCGGCCGTCGATCTTCTTTCCGGCGAGTTGCTCGGGTGACATGAAGCTCGGCGTGCCGAGCACCATGCCGGTCTTGGTCTTCGACGAATCGGTAATCCGCGCGATGCCGAAGTCGGTCACCTTGACCTGGTCGGACTCAGGCTCGTACATGATGTTCGCCGGCTTGATGTCCCGGTGCACGACATTGTTTTCGTGCGCG
>JAIOPW010000011.1 GCA_021413665.1 Rhodocyclales bacterium
TCGCCGAGCGCCTTGACCACGCTGCGGTAGGCCTCGAACTGCTCGTCTTCGCCGGGAAGCTCGTCGCGGTTCATGAACAGGAATTCAGTGCGGAACAGGCCGACGCCGTCGGCGCCGACGGCCCGAGCGCGTTCGGCGTCCGGCGGCAACGCGATGTTGGCGTGCCGTGCCACGGCCTCGCCGTCGAGCGTGCGCGAACGGCCGGTGACCAGGCGCTTGAGCTTGGAACGCTCGAGTTCGAGTTCGGTCTTGCGCAGCCGGTATTCGGCCAGCACCCCGGCATCGGGATCGACGATCAGGACGCCGCGCGTGCCGTCGACGATCAGCAGGTCGTCGTCCTGGATCAGCGGCCGGGCATGCTGCATGCCGACTACCGCCGGAATGGCGAGGCTGCGCGCGACGATCGCGGTATGCGAGGTGGAGCCGCCCAGATCGGTGACGAAGCCGCCGATCCTGAGGTTCTTGAACTGTATGGTGTCGGCCGGCGAAAGGTCGTTGGCAACCACGATCAGGTCATCGTCCGCCGCGGCCGCCTTGCGCTTCACCAGCTTGCGCGCCTTGCCCTGCAGCACCTTGAGCACGCGCTCGCCGACTTGCACGATGTCCTGCTTGCGCTCGCGCAGGTAGGCGTCCTCGAATTCGTCGAACTGGTCGGCGACCCGTTGCATCTGCTGCACCATGGCCCATTCGGCGTTGCAGCGCCGTTCGCGGATCAGCTCGCGCACGCCGTCGGTCAGGGCCGGGTCGGCGAGGATCATGGCGTGCACGTCGACGAAGGCGGACAGTTCCGCCGGGGCGCCGGGCACACTGGCTTCGCTGCGCAGCGCGTCGAGTTCGGCGCTGGCGGTGGCGACAGCCTTGTCGAAGCGGATCACCTCGCCCGCCACGTCGCGTCCGCGCAGTTCGTACTGGGCGACTTCGAGCATCGCATGCGAGACGAGATGCGCGCGGCCGATGGCGATGCCGCCGGAAACCGCCTGGCCGTGAAGGGCGAAAGTCATGGCCGCGCTACCGCAGCCGACCGGCTGTGCGAAGTTAGCCGTGGCACGGGGTTGGAGGGCGCGCCGTTCACAGCGCTCACTCCGCCTCGCCGAACTTGCCGGCAACCATATCGAGGATGGCCCGCAGGGCCTCGTCGGCGCGCTCGCCTTCGGTATCGACGATGACGCTGGAACCTTTGCCCGCGGCCAGCATCATCACACCCATGATGCTCTTGGCGTTGATGCGACGGCTGCCGCGCTCCATCCAGACCTCGCAGGGATAGGAACCGGCAAGCTGGCAGAGCTTGGCGGAGGCGCGTGCATGCAGGCCCAGTTTGTTGACGATCTCGGCTTCGGCGCGCGGCATCTCACGCCCCCGCCGGGCCGCCCGCGCTGGCGCGGAAAGAACATGAGCATCCCCCATCCCCCGCCCACGGGGCGGGGGATGGGGGATGGACCGCCCCCTTTACCCGAAGGGTGCGCACTCGCACCCCTTTCCTCGGGAAAGGGGTCGGGGGATTGGTATTCATCAGTGTTTGAGCATGTTGAGCACACCGTCGCGACCGCCGGCGACGGCGCGGGTGACCAGGGTTTCCATGTCCTTGTCGCGATAGGCGATGGCGCGCAGCAGCATGGGCAGGTTGACGCCGGCAACACCCTCGACGCGGCCTGGTTCGAGCAGCTTCATGGCCAGGTTGGACGGCGTGGCGCCATAGATGTCGGTCAGGATCAGTACGCCGCGGCCGGTGTCGACCAGCTTCAGCATGTCGCGCGCCAGAGGCAGGGCATCCAGCGGATCGTCCTGCGCGGCGACGCCGAGCTGGGCGATCTGCAGGGGGCGCTTGTTGAGCACATGGCAGGCGCACTGGATCAGCGCTTCGCCATAGGTGCTGTGGGTGAGGAGGAAGAGTCCGATCATGCTTTTATTCTAACGGATCATGATGCACGCCAGAGCGAGCAGCGCGGCCAGCAGGAAGATGATCGACAGGCGTCGCGCCCAGCGCCGCTTGTCGGCTTCCGCCGCATTTTCGGCATCGACGATGCGGCGGATGCGGCGCAACGCGGCAATGCCGACGGTGCGCCTCACGTTGCGTTCGATTTCAGGATCCCCGGTCATTGCCTGATCTCCAGCTTCAGGTCCGGGACTTCGATTTTCAGCCGTGCTTGCATGGCCGGCGTCGCAAACGCCGTGCCGTCGGCGCCGACTTTCAGCACCGCATCGACGCCGAGCTTTCGCGCCATGGCACGCCATTCCGGGCCGGCGATGAAGATCGGCTTGGACAGCGCGTCGGAACGCATCCCTGCGGACGGGCCCGGCGCGACCAGTATCGTGACCGCCTGTGTGCCCTCCGCCGGAACGCCGGTACGAGGATCGAGCAGGTGGCAATAACGCCGACCGGCCACTTCGAAATAGCGGTGGTAATCGCCCGAGGTACCGATGGCTTCACCGTCCTTCAGTTCCAGCGAAGCCAGTGGCGCACCGCCGACACCCTGCGGCCGCGGGTGCTGGATACCGACTCGCCACGGGATACCGCGGCCGTCGCGGCTGCCCAGCGCCATGACGTTGCCGCCGATGTTGATCAGCGCATGGGCGATGCCATCCTGCTTGAGTGAAGTCGCCGCGCGATCCAGCGCGACGCCCTTGAGATAGCCGCCGAAGTCGAGGGCGACGCTCTTGCTGCGGCTGCCGACGCGATCGCCGTCAAGGTGCAGGTCGGCGATCGAGGGGTGCTGCGCGAGCAGCGCCTTGAGCGCGTCCGGACCGGGCAGGCGCGGCTGGATGTCGTCGGTGTGGAAACCCCACAAAGCGATCAGCCGGCCGATGCCGGGATCGAACAGGTACTCGCCGGCGGCGGCGACGGCTTGCGCGTCGCGGATGTAGGCGGCGAACTCCGCCGTCACTTCGTGCGTGCGACCGGCAGCGATGGCCTCGTTCAAGGCCGACAATTCGGAGGGCTGCCAGGCATGGTAGGTCCGATGCAGGCGGTCAAATTCCTGCAAAACGCGCGCGCCGGCGGCGCGGGCCTGCGCTTCCGGCACGCCGGCGATCAGCAGTTCGACGCGGGTGCCGAAGACATAGGATTCCTGCCGCCATGGTGCCGGCTGCCCGCAAGCCGCGAGCAGCCAGGCCACGACAAGCAGCGTTAAGAGTTGCCGCACTCCCGTTCCAGGGCGTCGATCAAGGTGGCGGCGACGTCGAATTTCGTCTGCTGCGCGATCTCGACGAAACAGGTGGGGCTGGTGACGTTGATCTCGGTCAGGCAGTCGCCGATCACGTCGAGGCCGACGATCAGCAGGCCGCGCGCCCAGAGAATTGGCGCCAGCGCTTCGGCGATTTCGCGGTCGCGGCCGAGCAGCGGCCGTGCCACGCCCTTGCCGCCGGCGGCAAGGTTGCCGCGTGACTCCCCGGCCTTGGGAATGCGCGCCAGGCAGTAGGGCACGGGTTCGCCGGCGATCAGCAGGATGCGCTTGTCGCCGTGGGCGATGGCCGGCAGGTAACGCTGCGCCATGATGCTGCGGGCGCCAAAATTGGTCAGGGTCTCGACGATGACATTGCGATTGGGATCGTCCTTCAGCACGCGGAAAATGCTGCTGCCGCCCATGCCGTCGAGCGGCTTGAGGATGACATCGTCGAGTTCGTCGATGAAGGCGTGGATGTCGACCGGGTCGCGGGCGATCAGCGTGGTCGGCGTGAACTGCGGGAACTCGGCGATGGCGACTTTTTCGGAATGGTCGCGGATCGAACGCGGCTTGTTCCAGATCCGCGCGCCTTCGGCTTCGGCCCGTTCCAGCAGCCAGGTGGCGGCGACGTATTCGAAATCGAAGGGCGGGTCCTGGCGCATCAGCACCGCGTCGTAAGCAGTCAGCGGCAGTACGGCTTCCCCGGCCAGGGAGTACCAGGGCTCTTCCCCGGCGGTCGGCAGAATTTTCTGCGCGCGCGCCGCGACGCGGCCCTCGCGCCAGGTCAGCGCCGCGCGCTGTATGGCCCAGACCTCATGGCCACGCTTCGCCGCTGCGCGCATCATGGCCACGGACGAATCCTTGTAGGCCGTGAGGCTATCGAGCGGATCCAGAATGAAAGCCAGCTTCATGGCCTACTCCCGCGGCGCCGCGCGCTCGAGTTCGAGCGAGGCCGCCAGCATGGCGAGTCGCGCCACCACGCCATAGGCATAGAAGCGGTTGGGCGGCGCGTCGGGCTCAAGCTGGGCGTCGGGCAGCGTGCAGCCGGTCTCGAAGGCCAGCGGCTTGAAGGTCATGCCGGGCGCATTAAGGTTCTCGTTGATGGCGCGCCCGGTATTGACACGGTAGAAGCCACCGACGACGTAGCGGTCGATCATGTAAACCACCGGCTCGGCGGTGCCTTCGTCGACCCGCTCGAAGGTCGGCACGCCTTCCTGGATAATGACCTCGGTCACCGCCATGCCTTCCTTGACCACCGCCATCTTGTTGCGCTGCTTGCGGTTGAGGTTCTTCACTTCGCTCGCGTCCTTCACCGTCATGATGCCCATGCCGTAGGTGCCGGCATCAGCCTTGACGATGACGAAGGGCTCGGTCTCGATGCCGTATTCCTTGTACTTGGCGCGCATGCGGTAGAGCAGCGTGTCGATGTTGGCGGCGAGGCATTCCTCGCCCGAGCGCTCATGGAAATTCACCTTGCCGCAGACTTCGAACTCCGGGTTGATCAACCAGGGATCGATGCCCAGCTCGCCGGCGAAACTGATCGCGACATCCTGGTAGGCGGCGAAATGCTTCGACTTGCGGCGCACATGCCAGCCGGCCCACAGCGGAGGAATCAGGAACTGCTCATTGATGTTCAGCAACATTTCCGGCACGCCGCCCGACAAATCGTTGTTGAGCAGCACGGCGCAGGGATCGAAGCCTTCCAGCCCGAGCCGGCGGCCTTCGGCACCGATTCGCTTCAGGGGTTCCAGCACCAGCTTCTGGCCGTCGGGAAGGTCGAGCGTGGTCGCTTCGGTGATCTCCGGCAGCAGGCTGCCGACGCGCACGTTGAGGCCGGTGTGGTGGAGGATGGTGGCCAGCCGCGCCACGTTCATCAGGTAGAACTGGTTGCGCGTGTGGTTCTCGGGCACCAGCAGCAGGTTCCGCGCTTCGGGGCAGATCTTCTCGATCGCTGACATCGCCGCCTGCACGCACAGCGGCAGGAAGGCCGGATTCAGGTTGTTGAAGCCGCCGGGGAACAGATTGGTGTCGACCGGCGCCAGCTTGAAGCCGGCGTTGCGCAGGTCGACCGAGCTGTAGAAGGGCGGCGTGTGCTCCAGCCACTGCGTGCGCAGCCAGCGTTCGACCGTGGTGTCGTTGTCGAGGATGCGCCGTTCGAGTTCGAGCAGCGGGCCGGTGAGGGCGGTAGTGAGGTGTGGAACCATGGTTTGTTTTCTTGATCCGGCAAGCAAGCCGCTGTCGCGCTATTGCAATTGATCTTACACCAGCCCCTTGACCGCAAATTCGGCAAAGGCCTCCGGCAGTAGGGCCTGTTCCAGGCTGCGCTGGGAGAACAGGAAACGGCCGTCGCAGACGAAGCCCAGTTCGTGCCAATCGACGTCATTGAGCATCTCCGTCAGGCGCTGGAGGTCGGCGGCTTTCAGTGTCGTGCGGTGCGGGAACAGCGCCATCACCGCGCCGTCGTAGTTGTCGCAGGGATGCAGGAAAAACGGACGGAGATTGCGCGTCTTGTTATTGACGTAGATGCGCGGATCGGTCGAGACGTGATGGCGGCGGCCCCACTTCCACCAGTTGTTTTCGTCGAAACGCGCGACGCGACGCGCCAGCAGGCGCTCCTTGAACTGCTCCAGCCAGGGCAGTGGCCCTTCGCGATCGAGATAGATCATGCGCCGCGTGGCGCCGGTCTGCGCCGTCTTCGAACAGACGAAGTCGGCGTTGGCGTATTCCTCGTTGCTGAAAATGTCATCGGCGCCGGAAACGGCGCCGACCTTGACGGCGAAAACGCTGGCCAGCGGCAGGCTGTAGATGCCGCGGGTGAACATCAATTGTCCGCCGGAAATCGCCATGCGCCGGCCGTCGCGCAGGCGACGTCCGGCATTGCCCTTCTCGAAGCGCCAGATGGCGCAGTTGGGTGCGGCGCCGGTGAATATCCTGGCGTCGCCGAGGTCCTCGAAATCGGTGATGGTGCCCTGGTCGTAGAGCCAGGTGTTGAGACGACCGGCGCCGGTGGCCTTGAGGAAGTCGCGCGGCGTGATGAGGATCAGTTCGCCACCGGGGGCGAGGTGGCGCACGCACTTTTCTATGAAGTGCAGATACAGGTTGGCGTGCCCGTCGAGCAGGCTGGATCCCAGGCGCGGCGCGGTCTGCGGCAGGATGTCGCGCGCCTTGACGTAGGGTGGGTTGCCAATGACGGTGGCGAACTTTTCGCTCTCGGGGTAGGCGAAAAAGTCGATGTTGAGCGCGCCGGGCGGGCAATGCGCAGGGTCGATTTCGATTGCAACACAGTGGGGAAGGCGCGATGAAAACGCGCCGTCACCGCAAGCCGGGTCAAGCACCCGGCCATGGTTGCGGCGCAAGGCGAGCATGCGGTCGACAATTTCGTGGGGAGTAAAGACCTGGCCGTAACGGGCTACGTCGCGCACCGGCAGATCAGGCGTAGCCACGACGCGTCATCCACCGGGATACCGCCCCCGCCGCCGGCGGCGGGAGCATAAAAGGAAATCCCGGCGCTCGGCCGGGATTTCGGGCCACGTGGCGAGGCTTCAAAACGTGCCTATCACCCACATTGGCACACGCAGTCCGGAATCGCGCGAATCCTGGCGGCTCCATTTGCCGTCGCCGGCGTTGTCAATCAGGTAATAGGACACCCCGTGCGGCGGCGTGACTTTGAGCATGTAGAGCTTGCCGCTCATGCGGAATTCTTCGACCTTGTCCTCGCCGCGCTTGATGATGGTGACCTGCGGCTCCATTGATTCGTTCAGGAACCCCGCCGGCGGGGGAGGTGGCTCGGGAATCGGTTCCAGCTTCGGCGGTCGGGTCTGCGCGGCAACGTTCAAAGCCACGGCGGAAAGCAGTAAAACAATGAGGCGGCGCATGGGGTGTCCTTAGGGAATTCTCGTCAGTTTATCAAAGGTTAAGCAGCAATTCGTGCTCTTCCGGCAACTGGCCGAAGCCGTGTGTTTCGTAATGGTCGAAGATGGCCGCGACCACCGCGTCGGGATCGTCGATCACCTGGATCAGGTCCATGTCTTCGGGATTGATCATGTTCTCCGCCACCAGTCGCGCCCGGAACCAGTCGAGCAGGCCAGCCCAGAACTGCGTGCCGACGAGGATCAGCGGAATCCGCGGGGTCTTGCCGGTCTGGATCAGGCTCAGGGCTTCAAGCAGCTCGTCCAGGGTGCCGAAGCCGCCGGGCATCACCACGTAAGCCGCGGCGACCTTGACGAACATGTACTTGCGGGCGAAGAAGTGGCGGAAGCTCTGCGAGATGTCCTGGTAATGGTTGGCCTGCTGTTCGTGCGGCAGCTGGATGTTGAGCCCGATGGACAGGCTCTTGCCTTCGAAAGCGCCCTTGTTGGCGGCCTCCATGACTCCGGGTCCGCCGCCGGAAACCACGGCGAAGCCGGCATCGGAGAGCAGGCGGGCGATTTTCTCGGTGAGCTGGTAGGTGGCGGAATCGCGCGCCGCGCGCGCGCTGCCGAAGATCGATACGGCCGGGCGCACCGCCGCCAGGCGTTCGGTCGCCTCGACGAACTCTGCCATAATGCCGAACACCCGCCAGGCTTCGCGCGCACTGGTCGCGGTCTGCCGGCCGGGCAAGGCTTCCAGGCCCTGCACGCCCTTCGACAGGCCCTTTGGTAACTTGTCCATTTCATTCATTCAGCATCGCTCCTCCATGCCCACGCTCCTGCTCGTCGACGGCTCGTCCTACCTCTATCGGGCCTTTCACGCCCTGCCCGACCTGCGCACGGCGGGCGGCGAACCGACGGGCGCGATCCGCGGCGTGCTGTCCATGCTGCGCGTGCTCGAAGCCGACTATAAGTCAGATTATCGAGGGCAAGACCTTCCGCGACGACTGGTATCCCGAGTACAAGGCGCACCGGCCGTCGATGCCGGAAGACCTGGTGGCGCAAATAGCGCCGCTGCATGAGTGCATCCGCGCCGCCGGCTGGCCGCTGTTGATGGTCGACGGCGTCGAGGCCGACGACGTGATCGGCACCCTGTCGCGGCAGGCAACGAATGCCGGCATCGACTGCGTGATTTCGACCGGCGACAAGGACCTGACGCAACTGGTCAACCCGCATGTCCGGCTGGTCAATACCATGAGCAACGAAGTGCTCGACGAGGCCGGGGTCAAGGCCAAGTTCGGCGTCCCGCCCGAGCGCATCATCGATTACCTGGCG